>JAVXCD010000005.1:0-18024 GCA_036659655.1 Alistipes sp. | reverse complement strand
ATTGGATCTGCTCGCACTGGTTGAGACTCGTGACTTCAAGACCAATCGTTTCTCGGCTTCGGGCAAGGATATTCCCTTCCCGCAACTGCCCGAATTAGACTTTGCTACCACTCCTTCCGACAATCCGATCAGCGGAATGAGCAATGCACAACGTCGTGTGGGTTTTGTGTTCCGTGCCCAATATAACTATGCCGACAAATATTTGGCAGAGTTTTCGGGTCGTTACGACGGTTCATATAAATTTATCGGTAATGTCTCCGGTCGTCGCTGGGGTTTCTTCCCCTCTGTTTCGGTCGGCTGGCGCATGTCGGAGGAAAAATTCTTCCAGCCCCTGCGCAAGGTCGTCGACAACTTCAAACTCCGTGCATCATTCGGTTCGTTGGGTGATGACGGCGGTTCAAGCCCCTATGCCTTCATGAGCACATTCTCCAATGTAAGCAAGTATCCCAGCGTGGTTTTGGGTGGTGTAGGCCAAAATGGCATCATGACCTCTTTGGTAGCCAATGAAATGTTAACTTGGGAGCGGAGTTACTCCTACAACATCGGTTTCGACTTGGCTATGTGGAACGGTAAACTCGGCGTTGAGTTCGATGCTTTCTACAACTACATCTTCGACATTTTAGCTCCCAACAGCGGCAAGCCCGCCTCGATGGGTGGTTATTTCCCGACCTATGTGAACAACAATGCACAGGACGTGAGAGGTATTGATGTTAAATTAACCCACCGCAACCGCATTGGCAAAGATTTCCAGTATGGAGTGACGGTCAATTTCACTTGGGCTAAAGACCGCTGGACGCGTTATCAGGACAGCCCCAATACACCGGACTATGCAAAGCACCTCGGCAAATCACGCTATATGACCATGGGATTCATGGCCGACGGTTTGTTCCAGAGCGAAGAAGAGATCGATAATTCACCTTGGATCTCCGGATCCCGTCCCCGCGTCGGCGACATTAAATACATCGACCAAGACGGCGACGGCACCATTAATTATGCGCAAGATCGGGTCTTCCTCGGTCGCGGTCAACGTCCGCAGTTCAATGGAAGTCTCAACTTGAATGCTTCGTGGAAAGGCATCGAATTCGACATCATGTTCGTCGGAGCCGCTGTGTGTGATGTTTCGCTGACTGGTACTTATTACAACTACAACGAGGATAATACCATCTTTACCCGTCCGTTCAAGGCCGGAGCCAACTCACCCCGTTATTTGGTCGAGCAAGCTTGGACACCTACCAATCCGGATGCTACCTATCCGCGTTTGTCTCTCGACCCGCCCAACTCGAACAATGCTTATGCCTCTTCGTTCTGGTATCGTGACGGCAAATACCTGCGTCTGAAGTCGATCCATTTGGGCTACTCTCTGCCCAAATCATGGTTAAGCAAACTGCGTATCGACAAGGTGAAAGTCTATATCGAAGGAAACAACCTCTGCACTTGGTCGGGACTACCCAAAGGTATTGACCCGGAGTGGCCCGGAGTAACCAACGGTTATTATCCGCAACAGCGTTCGGTTGTGGGCGGCATTGAAATCACATTCTAACCGACAAAAATCAAAATCATGAAAAAGAAAATCATAAATATCGTTTTGCTGGCCGCTACGATTGCCATGACGGGTTGTAACGACTGGCTCGACATGAATCCGACCGACAAAGTGTCGGATAAGATTGTCTGGAGCGATGTCACCTATGTGACGCAGTACATCAACGGCTTCTATCCTTACATCTCCCGCTATGGAAGTTTCGATACAGGAGACAGTCAGGTGGGTCTGACTGAAGGGTTGACCGAAACCTTGAAGTTCGGTTCGAAAGTTCCCGGAACCAATGTCGGTTTTGCCAACATCATCGCTTATGCCGAAGGTGGCCTCTCGCCGGAGACAGCCTCCTTCCACTTCGGAGCATGGGATGCAACTTACACCCGCATTCGCCGTGTCAACGAATTTCTCTATGGCTTGAAGAAGTATGGTACCGGTTTGGATGCCGACACTCACAATCGCTTTGAGGCTGAAGCCCGTTTCTTCCGCGGTTACCTCTATTTCCAACTGCTGAAACGCACACAACAGGTGATTCTTTACGATGACGACCTGCTGGGCATCACCGAGAACAAAGCACTCGCCACCGAGGAGGAGGGCTGGAACATGGTCGAGGGTGATCTCGCCTACGCCGCCAAAATACTTCCCGCTAAGTGGACCGAGGAGACGGGGCGTATCACGTCGGGTGCCGCTTATGCCATGCTATCGCGGACAATGCTCTATGCCAAACGCTGGCAGGTAGCAAAGGATGCTGCCGAGGAGGTTTTCAAACTGGGCTACAGGTTGATGCCGGGTACAACGGCTGCCGAATACGCCAAGGCATTTACCTCGGTACGCAGTGGCAATACCGAAGCAATCTTGGAGTACAACTACTTGGTCGGCGGTCCTAATCACGGTTGGGATAAACTCTTCATGCCGGGCGGTGACAACAAAACAATGGGTGGTCGTGCTACTCCTACACAGGAGATGGTAGAGTCTTACGAAATTGCCACTACCGGTGGATTTCCCGACTGGTCGGCATGGCACAACACGACAGGTACTACCGAGCAACCTCCCTATGCAACGTTGGAACCTCGCTTCCATGCCTCGATCCTTTACAACGGTTGCAAATGGAAAGAACGCACACTCGAACCTTTCGTGAGCGGACAAGATGGCTGGGCCAACTTCAATGACGGTTCGGCACTGGACGGTCGCACAACAACGGGTTACTACCTGCGTAAAATGCTCGACGAGAAATATACCGACTATTCGCGCGCCTGCACACAACCATGGATTGCGATCCGTCTGGCCGAGGTTTATCTCAACCATGCCGAGGCTTGCTACATGCTGAATGTCGACGGTGCAAACACCGATCTCTTCATGGTTCGCGACCGTGTAGGTCTTCCTTACACCAACAAATCGGGCGAAGCTCTCCTTGCTGCAATTCGTCAGGAGCGCAAGATCGAGCTCTACTGCGAGGGACATCTCTACTGGGATATGCGTCGATGGGAACTTGCTCACACCGCTTACACCGGACCGAAGAGTCGTGTACACGGATTGAAGATCCAAAGACAAGGTGCCGATTTCTTATACACTTATATAGATTGCGACAAGCAGGATCGTCTGTTCGAGAAGAAACTCTATCGCATTCCGCTGCCCGAAACAGAGCTGAGCAATAACTCCGCAGTTTCACAATTCCCTGAGTGGTTGTAATCCTTAAAAATAGTTGAAACCATGAAAAATAGCATCAAATTTTTTGTACTGGCAGCCGCATTGCTCTGTGCAGGCAGTTGTCATGAGCCGGATGAGCTGGAACCCTCGACAAGTAAGCAGGGGATAAACAGCATCTCGGCGCAATTCGCCACGGGGGAGTTCAAAACCGATACCCAAGCGAAGTTTACTACCATGATCACCGATCCTGCACAGGAGCGTATTGTCATCAACATCCCGTATTACTACCCGGAGGCAACAACACAGACCACCGAAATTACGCAGATGCGTGTGACTGCAAACCTCGACGATAACTGCAAGATCACACCCGCATTGGGAACACTTGACTTGACAAAGGAAAATTGGTTCACACTGACTCGCGCCGACGGCACAAAAATGAAATATTGTGTGACCGGTCAGATCAAGAAGTCGAACAAATGTGCCATCGAGGAGTTCAAACTTCCCGCCTTAAACCTTGTAGGAATCATCAACGAGGACAAACACGAAATATCTATTGTTGCCGTAGGTGCCTTAGCACCCGCAACAGCTGCGTATCGTCTCTCCTACCATGCAAGTATCTCTCCCGATCCCGCAGCTGCGGAGATTGACTACAACTCCGACGTTGTCTTCACGGTAACGGCTCACGACGGGACTTCCACACAGAAATATACGGTGAAGAAGACCGTGCCGCCCAAGGTGCCGACAGGTATTCGCACAGGTAGCCAGAAACTCTTGTGGGCGAAGACACTCTATGCGAACCTCGGAATTTCGACAGTGAACATGACCGGCGGTATGGCGGTGACAGATAAATACATTCTGTTGAATACCCGTAACGCCAACAGCATTGTCATCGACCGTCAGACCGGAGCTAAACTCCGCGAATACGACTTGCCGGCCTCCTGCAAAGGTGGTTTGGTGAACTTCTACAACACGGCGGATGCCGCAGGCAACATCCTGCTTTGCAACCTCTCGCCTAATGCGGGATCGTTCAAGATCTGGAAGATTGCCGCAGACCTCCAATCTGCTCCGGAACTGTGGCTCGAATGGGCCGGCAAAAAGGCGATGGGTCGCAAGATTTCAGTTTGCGGTAGCATCGACGGCAACGCAATCATCACCGCTCCGATTCATACAAATGGTGGTCAGTTTGCCCGTTGGCAGGTTGTGGGTGGTGTGTTGACAAACAAGACCCCCGACATTATCACCATTGCCGGAACAAACGCATGGTCGAACAACAATGTCGATATTATCTATACCGATCCGACGAATGTCTCTTCAGACTATTTCGCGGCATACTATGGTGGCGGTAATATTATCGGACGGTTCAACGGTCAAACCAACACACTGATCTCGAAAGTCACCGACGTGATAAGCGCAAACTATGTAGCCAACAGTGTTGATTTCGTTCGATTCAACAACTACGATTACATGGCCTTCACCTCCTTCAACGGCTTCACATGGGGTGGCGGTGGCAATCCTCCCTCGACGGATTGTTGCTGGATGCTGGATGCTTCGGGAGGCGTGCCCTTCTCCGGAAACCCAAGTGCTCAACCGCTTTGTATCATGCAAAGTGCGGAGTATCGGTCACGGTCTGTATCCAACGGTGGTGTAGCCAATGGAAACACCACGGGTGATATTGCCTTCTACTCTTCGCCCGACGGTTACATGCTCTACATGTACATGATGATTACCAATGGCCACCTTGTGGCTTGGCAGTTCGACTGTATCGACAACGAATAAACACTCTTTTGCCGGTATCCCTTTGATCGGGGATACCGGTCCTAAAAACCAAACAAAAAACGCGACAATGAAGATGAACATGAAAAGAATAGTAGCGATTGCCCTCGTGGCTTTCACGCTTGGATACGGGGCTGTTTCGTGTGGCTCAGACACAAAAGATCCCGACTGGGAGTGGCCGGATCCGGATCCAGACCCCGACCCGGATCCTGTTGCTGCAAAACCGCGTTTTATTTGGGTGGATGCGGCAGCAAACTTTCCCGATTTTGCTAATAGCAAAGAGAATATCGCCCGCGATCTGGCCAAAGCAAAGGCAGCCGGCTTCACCGACATTGTGGTCGACGTGCGCCCCACAACGGGTGACGTACTATTCCACACGTCGGTAGTCGATCAGGTGAAGTGGCTCGGAGCATGGCTTCCCGGAGGGTACTCGAAGGTGGTACGCACCGCCACATGGGATTATCTACAAGCTTTTATTGACGAGGGTGACAAACTCGGATTGCACATTCACGCAGCCATCAACACCTTCACAGGAGGCAACAAAACCTCACTCGGTGGCGAAGGCGTTGTGTTCCGCGATGACACAAAGAAAGCATGGACAACCGATCTGAATTTAAAAGGCGGCATCACAAACATCATGGACACGGAGCAGTCTGCAAAGTTTTTCAACCCCGTACGCAATGAGGTTCAAGACTACCTCTGCTCGATGCTCCGGGATCTGGCCTCCTACAAAGGGCTGGCCGGCATCTTTCTCGACCGCGGCCGTTTCGATGGTTTCACGAGCGACTTCTCCGACTACACCCGTCGTCAATTCGAGACATACATCGGTCACAAAGTGGCTAATTTCCCCGCTGACATACTGCCGGCAGGACACACTGCGGGCATTCCGTCCCCGATGCCGGCAGAGCTAAAACTCTGGCTTGAATTTAGGGCAAAAGTGATTCACGACTTCATGGCGAAGGCTCGTGAGGCGGTGAAATCGACCAATTCCTCGGTGAAATTCGGCGTATATGTGGGTGGGTGGTATGCCTCCTACTACGATGTGGGTGTCAACTGGGCAAGCCCTAATTACAACACCTCCTCCAAATTTTCGTGGGCCACGGCCAACTATATGAATTACGGATATGCCGATCTGATGGATCAGATGCTTATTGGTGCTTATGCCGCACCTACAGCCGTGTGGGGCAAGACCGAATGGACCATGCAGGGATTCTGCCTGCTGGCCAAACAACGCACCATGGGTTCCTGTCCGATGGTTGCAGGCGGTCCCGATGTTGGAAACTGGGATGCTGACGACAAGGTGTCACAAGCGGATGAAAATCAGGCTATCACAAATTCAGTCGGTGCGTGCATGAATGCTTGTGACGGCTACTTCCTGTTCGATATGATTCACTTGAAAAAAGCCAATCAATGGGAGTACGTCAAGGCTGGTATCGATGGAGTGATTAACAATAAATAGAGAGAACCCGATGAAACGGATCATTATTTTACTGACAGCATTGTTCGTTATTTTCAGTGCCGAGAGCGTCCTTGCTCAGAAATTTCATAACACCTATTACGATGCCCGACGTACGGCACACAACGAAGAGGGTCTGCAACAAGGAGCCATTATTTTTCTGGGCAATAGCATCACCGAACAAGGCTGGTGGCGTTTATTGCTCAAGCGGTCGGATGTGGAGAACCGCGGTATTGGCGGTGACAACACCTACGGCATGATTGACCGACTGCCGGAGGTGCTGAAAAGTCAGCCTCGTAAAATTTTCCTGATGGCAGGCATCAATGATCTCACAGGCGGATATGCCGTAGATACCATCGTGAACAACATCGCCAAAATGGCAGACATGATACACACAACCGTACCAACCTGCAAACTGTATATTCAGAGTGTGCTACCACTGAACCTCAAACGGTTGGCTTATGCGGGACTTCAGGGTCACAACCCGAAAGTAAAAGAACTCAACGTGCGGCTGGAGACGCTCTGCCGGACAAAGTCTTGGTGTACATTTGTCGACATCGCGCCCCTCCTTTCCGATGAGCAGGGCGAGTTACGCATTGACCTGACAAAAGACGGTATTCACCTCCATCCGGAGGGCTACGTCATTTGGGTCAATTACCTGAAGACTCAAAAATACTTGAAATAAAACCGCCGTCGCCAAAATGGAACAACGAGCCTATACAGTTGATTTATTACGAGGACTGGCCATCGTCGGCATGGTATTGTCGGGACAGATTCTGTGGCATGCCGATTTGCCGGCATGGCTATTCCACGCCCAAACACCACCGCCACTGTTTCAGTTTGACCCTTCGGTACCGGGCATCACGTGGGTAGACCTTGTTTTCCCGTTCTTTCTCTTTTCGATGGGTGCTGCGCTTCCGCTCTCCTTGCGCAGAAAATTGGACATAAAGGGCGAGTCGCTCTCTTCGATTACCTTCGGCATTCTGAAACGCTGGGGACTGCTGGTTCTGTTTGCAATCGCCTTAGCCAACCTCCGATCGGGCGTGACCGGCTCTTTGCCGGCAGCAACAGCGGCCGTGTTGCAAATCGTGTGTTGGGGCTGCTTCTGCATGCTCTTCATGCGGCTGAGTCGTTTGTCGAATCGGGCAAACCGAATCATGTCTTTCGTCGGTGCCGTCGGACTATTGATTTTGCTGCTTGCCGAGTATAGTATAGGAGATCTTCCTGTTTCCGTGCATCAGAGCGACATCATCATCCTTGTGTTGGCCAACATGGTGCTCTTTGGCAGCCTGATCTGGCTTTTGACACGCAACAACCTGCTTCTACGCCTGGGTGTATTGGCGTTACTGGCCGCTCTACGGCTGGGTAGCGAGGTCGAAAGTTCGTGGAACGAAGCATTGTGGAATTGGTCGCCTGTGGAGTGGCTGTTCCGCTTCGACTACCTAAAATACCTGTGCATCATCATCCCCGGAACCATTGTCGGAGATTGCATCTACACATGGATGCAGCGGGCAGATAGTGCCAACGACAACCAACCTTCCCGTCAGAAACTCGCAATACTTGTGATGTTGATACTCCTTTTCACGGTGAATATGTGGGGACTTTTTGTGCGGCAACTGAGTATTAATTTCGTGGCAAGCATCCTGCTTGGAGCATTGCTCTATTGGCTGCTGCGCCGCGATGGCACATCCACCGGTCGGCTGCATCAAACTGTTTTTTCATGGGGCTTTTTCTGGCTCATCTTGGGACTTGCCATGGAGGCTTTCGAGGGTGGTATCAAAAAAGACCACGCTACCTTCAGCTATTTTTTCGTCACCTCAGGGCTTGCTTCGATTGTTATTGTCGCCGCATCACTCACCATGCGGTGGCTGCACATGCGTTTTTCGATACTGGTGAAGTGTGGACAAAATCCGATGGTAGCCTATACAGCCGCAGGATTTATTCTGATGCCGGTGCTTACACTCTTGCATTTGGCTCCTTATTTACAGACCTTTGCAGAGTGGCATCCGTGGTTGGGCGTTGCACGCGGAGTGATCGTCACGGCAGCGGTGATGTGTATCACAGTTATATTTACAAATAAACGACTTTTTTGGAGAACATGATGAGAATTTTCAAAAACAATAAATTATGAAAATAAAAGGAACTTTTCTCGATGAAATCAGCCACGACATACCCCATCAAAACTGGGGCGAGGCTGAATGGGATCAGGATTTTCAATACATGCGCAACGCGGGAATCGACACCGTAATTTTGATTCGCAGCGGATACCGCCGTTGGCAAACATTTCCTTCGCAAGTACTTACAGCAGAAGAAGGCTGCTATACGCCACCCGTGGATTTGGTCGATCTCTTTCTGCGCCTAAGTGACAAATGGAACATGAACTTCTGGTTCGGGCTCTATGATTCGGGGAAATATTGGGCTCGTGGCGATTACGAAAAAGAGGTGGATCTGAATAAACGCGTCATTGACGAGGTCTGGAGTCGCTATGGACACCACAAATCTTTTGCCGGCTGGTATCTGTGTCAAGAGTGCAGCCGCAATACAGGCAAGATCATCGACCTGTATGCCGGTTTAGGTCGCTATTGCAAAGAGGTCTCGGGGGGATTGCCCACGATGATTTCACCCTATATTGACGGCAAAAAAAATGTGAGTCAATACGATGCCTCGACGCAGAAAGCCGAAGTCGTGACCCTCGAAAGCCACGAACAGGAGTGGGATGCGATCTTCCGCGGCATCCGTGGCGCGGTAGACATTGTTGCTTTTCAAGACGGCCACGTGGAGTACGACGAACTGGTCGATTTCCTGAAAATCAACAAGCGGCTCGCCGACCGATACGGATTGGAATGCTGGACAAACTCGGAAACCTTCGACCGGGATATGCCCATAAAATTCCTGCCCATAAAATGGGAGAAATTGCTGCTGAAGATGCAGTTGGCTACCCAAGCAGGCATTGAGAATGCCATTACTTTCGAGTTTTCTCACTTCATGAGCCCGCAATCAGCCTATTTACAAGCCGGCCACCTCTACGACCGATACATGGAATATTTGAATTCGATGAAATAATTTGATGATTATGAAACCTGACTTTGAACTTTTGGCGCGTCAGAACCGCGACGAGTTACTACAAAATGTGCTGCCTTTCTGGTTGGAGCACTCGCAAGACACACAATACGGAGGCTACTTCACCTGCCTTGAACGAGATGGAAGCGTATATGATACTGATAAATTTATTTGGTTGCAAGGGCGTGAAATCTGGATGTTCGCCATGCTTTATAACACGTTGGAACACCGTCCCGAATGGTTGAAGTGTGCCGTACAGGGAGCTGAGTTTCTCAAGAAATATGGTCATGACGGCAATTACAACTGGTATTTTGCGCTGACGCGCGAGGGTCGTCCGCTGATTCAGCCTTACAACATTTTCTCCTACACATTTGCCGCCATGGCTTTTGCACAAGTTGCCGTAGCCACGGGTAACGACGAATATGCCATGATTGCCAAACGGACGTTCGAGCGCATCCTTGAAAAACAGACCAATCCCAAGGGTGAGTGGAACAAAGCCTATCCGGGAACACGCCCCCTCAAGGGATTCGCACTGCCGATGATCCTCTGCAACATGGCATTGGAAATAGAACCGATGATCGACAAACAGTTGTTAGCCGATACGATCGGAAAATGTCTGCACGAGGTGATGGAGGTGTTCTATCGGGAAGATCTGGGACTGATTGTCGAAAATGTCACCACCAACGGACAACTTTCCGACACCTTTGAGGGTCGCCAGATCAATCCGGGTCATTCACTCGAAGCCATGTGGTTTATCATGAATCTGGGGGAACGGCTCAACGACCGCGCGCTGATTGACAAGGCCGTCGGCATCGCCTTGAATACAGCCAAATACGGCTGGGATCAGGAATACGGCGGGATGTACTACTTTATGGATCGCAAAGGGTATCCTCAACAGCAACTCGAATGGGATCAGAAACTGTGGTGGGTGCATATCGAATCGACTATTGCTATGATCAAGGGTTATCAACTCACCGGTTCTGAGGAGTGTCTACAATGGTTTGAACGGCTGAATACCTATACATGGGAGCACTTCAAAGACCAGCAACACCCCGAATGGTTCGGCTATTTGAATCGTCGCGGTGAGGTGCTATTGTCGCTCAAGGGTGGCAAATGGAAAGGTTGTTTCCATGTTCCGCGCGGCTTGTATCAATGCTGGCAAATCCTCGACAAATGTAAATAGTCCAAGCGTGCGGTGATGAAAAAAATCTATGGTGCAATTATTTTGTCGTTGTGGTGTGTCTGTGGTTTTGCAAGCGATCTTACCGTGCAGGGGCACGTCCGTTGTCGGGATCGAGGCGTGGCAGGCGTATGGATCTCCGACGGAGAGCGTTTTGCTCAAACAGATAAAAACGGTAAATATAAGTTAGTGGCAGATTCCGACAATCCATTTGTCTTCGTCTGTGTGCCTTCGGGCTATGATGCCCCTGTGAAAGAGGGTGTAATCCGTTATTTTCAGCCCATGCCAACTACGGCACAGGGATGTGATTTCACATTGCTGCCACGTGCGGGCGACGATCACCGCCACGGCTTTATCGCCATTGCCGATCCGCAGATCTGGGCACAAAAAGAATTTGCAAAACTTGCGGCAGCGGCCGACGACATCGCTGCCACTGTACGCACCCATGCAGGAAGACCTTTCATGGGGCTCTGTTGCGGAGACATCATTTCGGGCGATCATTCATTTTATGGATCTTACAACGCAGTTATGCAGCGCACGGGTCTCGACTTTCACCAAGCCATAGGCAACCACGACATGGTCGTTTTCGGGCGGTCTCATGAAACCTCTTTCGCCAAGTTTGAGCAGATGTATGGTCCGACCTACTACTCGTTTAACGTGGGTCGCATTCATTATGTGGTGCTAAATGACAACTTTTTCATCGGGCGAGATTATTTCTATATAGGCTATCTGGAGGAGCGGCAACTGCGCTGGCTCGAAGAGGACCTGACGCACGTGCAGACCGGTTCGACGGTGGTTGTCTGCATGCACATTCCGTCGACCTGCGAGCCAAAAGACCGCAAACAATTCAGTTATGCCGATGCCGGTTCTACATTAGCCAATCACCGCGGGCTATACGAAATCTTGAAGCCCTTTCGCGCACATATTATCACCGGACACACCCACACAACGTACAACCAATCGGTGACGGAAAACCTGTATGAACACGTCACCCCCGCTCTCAGCGGTGCGTGGTGGCAGGGAACACTCTGCACCGATGGCACCCCGTGCGGTTATGGTGTGTACGAGGTGGATGGCGACCAGATCCGTTGGCAATACAAATCAACGGGCTATCCAACCGATTATCAAATGGCTCTTTACAGTGGCACACAGCACCCCGAATTTAGCGGCTATGCCGTGGCAAACATTTGGGCGAGTGATCCTGCGTGGCGCATCGAGTTCTTCCTCGACGGCAAAGCCGGCGGGCAGGCGGAACGGTTCGAGACGTATGATCCGAGAGCCCGACAGATGTACGCCTCCACCGAGCACCTTGATCATAAATGGATTTACCCCTCTATCTCGGATCATTACTACCGCGTTCCACTGCCCGAAGGGACACGACACATTGAGGTGGTTGCGACAGATCGTTTTGGTCGCACAAGTCGGGCGGAGATCTCATTAAATAATTAAGAAGCTGTTTTGAATTATGAAATTTTACAAAATGACAACTATGTTGCTGTGTCTCGGCCTGCTGTCGTGCAGCACAGTGCAACGCTACGACGTAGTGATTGTAGGTGGTGGCACAAGCGGCACAGCTGCCGGTTTGCAGGCGGCTCGCTTAGGAGCCAACACGCTGATCATCGAGGAGTTTGACTGGCTGGGTGGCATGCTTACCTCCGCAGGCGTGAGTGCCACAGACGGCAACTACCAACTACGAGGCGGCTTGTGGGGTGAATTTCGCACAGCCCTCGCAACGCATTACGGCTCGGATTCGACCCTCAAGAGCGGTTGGGTGAGCAACGTGATGTTCGAACCATCGGTGGGCAACCAAATCTTCAAACAGATGGCTGCTTGTGAGAAAAATCTCAAGGTGTGGTATCGCAGTTCGGCATCCGAATTTCGGAAGGAGAACGGCGAATGGACGCTCATCGTCAAGAGAGACGGTAAACCGGTGCAGGTCGTGGCAAAAGTGCTGATCGACGCAACCGAATTGGGCGATGTGGCTCGTGCGCTGGAGATCCCCTATGACGTAGGCATGGATGCCCGCACAGAGACCAACGAAGATATTGCGCCGGAAACAGCCAATGACATTGTGCAGGATCTGACCTATGTTGCCGTGCTCAAGGATTATGGACATGATGTAACCATAGCACAACCCGAAGGATATGATCCATCGCTTTTCGCCTGCTGCTGCACCAACGATCGGTGTGTCTCACCCAAAGAGCCGCATCGCATGTGGTCGCATGAAAAACTGATCTCCTACGGTCAGCTTCCCGGTGGCAAATACATGATTAACTGGCCGATAGAAGGCAACGACTACTATGTGAATATGATTGACATGAATGCCGAAGAACGCGCTGAAGCCATCCGTCAAGCTAAAAATCGCACGCTGTCGTTCATCTATTTCCTACAAACCGAACTGGGCTTCAACACCCTCGGACTTGCCGACGATGAGTTTCCAACGGAAGATCTGCTACCCTTCATCCCCTATCACCGCGAATCACGGCGTATTCACGGCATCGTGAAATTCACCCTTAACGACATCACAAATCCCTATGCCGGTACACTTTACCGTACAGCCATCGGCGTGGGCGACTACCCCGTTGATCATCACCACGCACGTTATTCGGGGTGGAACACTCTCCCCGATCTCTATTTCCACCCGATCATCTCCTACGGACTTCCGCTGGGTGTTGTGCTTCCCGAAAAATGCGAGAATTTTATCGTGGCTGAAAAATCTATTTCCGTAACGAATATAGTCAATGGCTCTACCCGTTTACAGCCGGTTGTCATGCAGATAGGACAAGCCGCCGGAGCGTTGGCCGCACTATCCGTAACAAAACAATGCACCGTGGCAGAGGTTCCCGTGCGCACGGTACAGCAGACCTTACTCGATGCCGGAGGTTATCTGCTACCCTATCTGGATCTGCCCGCCGACGATCCTCGTTTCAATGTTCTGCAACGCATTGGCGTAACGGGAATCATCAAAGGCCGTGGCGCTCACGTGGATTGGGTAAATCAGACGTGGTTCGATGCCGAGAAACCCATAACAGAGGCAGATCTGCGGCAGGGATTACACGAAGTGTATCCGTCGGTCGTCCTCACGACAGATCAGACACCTGTTGACCGTGCACGGTTGACAGCCCTGCTGGCTGAAGCACTGAAATGTCCGCAGAGCGAGATGGCCGAACGTGTAAACAAATTCTGTGCAACGGAGCCTATCAACAACGACCTCTCACATCCGTTGACACGACTTGAATGTGCCTTGTTAATTGATGCTTTAGCGGATCCCTTCCACCAGATTGAGGTGGATATTTATGGAAATTACAAATAATACGCCCAATTTTAGAAGCTGTTTTAAATTTATTAATAAAATATTACCACATGAAAAAAACAACTCTCTTCTGCCTGTTTCTACTTAGCATGACCCTCCTCACCGCTTCCGGTAAAACCCCCGAAGTGGTGAAGCCCAAATTGATGTGGCTCGATTGTTCTGCCAATTGGGTGCGCTTTAGCAATCCCGATTCGATCCGTTATTATGTCGCTAAATGTAAAGATGCAGGAATGACCGTGTTGGTACTCGATGTCAAAGGCACCTCCAGCGAGGTGGTCTACCCCAGTGCCTACGCACCACAAGTCAAAACTTGGAAGGGTTTCACACGTCCCGACTTCGATTTCGTAGGCACCTTCATACAGGCTGCACATGACAATGGGCTCGAAATTTATGGCTCTTTCAACACCTTCGCCGAAGGAAACGGGGTCTTCCGCCGGGGCCTGTTATACACGGATCATCCCGAATGGCAGGCCGTAAACTACCTGCCCGGCAAAGGCTTAGTTCCGCAGTTAGAGATTCCGAATAAACTGGTACTCTTCACCAATCCGGCCTTGCCGGAGGTGCAGGCACACGAGATAGCACTTTTCAAAGAGGTCGCTCAAAAATTTGATTTCGACGGCATTCTACTTGACCGGGCTCGCTACGACAACATCCAATCGGATTTCTCGGAGTTTTCACGTCTTGCCTTCGAGAAATACCTCGGACACAAACTCAATCGCTTCCCCGAAGATATTTATGAATGGGTGGCTGAGGGTGGCAACAATTGGAAACGGGTGGATGGCCCCTATTTCAAAAAATGGATTGAGTGGCGCGCCTCGGTGATTTATCACTTTTTTAAACACACCAAAGAGGCGCTGAAAGCCACCAAACCCACCCTGAAATTCGGAGCATATACCGGGGCATGGTATCCCTCCTATTTCGAAGTCGGCGTAAATTGGGCAAGCAGGAAATACGATGTTTCAAAAGATTTCGCTTGGGCGACACCCGAATATAAAAAATATGGTTATGCCGAACTATTGGATATTTACACCAACGGCAACTACTATTGGAACGTGAGCATCGACGAATATCGCCGTAGCAATGGCTTGCATTTGAATGAAACCGACAGCGAACAGTCGAAAGGTGATCACCTGTGTGTGGAGGGCGGTTGTCGCTATTCGCGCCGCCTGTTAGGAGGCAAACCCTTTGCCGGCGGCATATATGTCGAAGATTACAAACGGGATACGATGCAGTTTAAGCGTGCTGTGGAGATGAATCTTCGCGAATCGGACGGTCTGATGATCTTCGACATCGTCCACATTATCAACAACAATTGGTGGGCTCCACTCAAGCGGGCAATCAGCACCTATGAAACGGAAAGGAGAAATGAATGAAAAAAATAATTCTATTTCTGCTGGCACTCCTGTGTGCCTGTGCATCGTTTGCGGGAGAATACACCCGCGTCGCTGCCACCTCACCCGAAATCCGCTACGTCGGACGCACCTTGAGTCTCGACGGATCGGTGAGTTTCGATTGGAGCGGCTCCTATTTCGAATGTCGCTTCACGGGCAACCATTTGGCTATCAACGTATCGGACACGAAGAAAAACTATTATAATCTTTTCATAGACGGACAGAATGCGGGTGTGATCACAACCTTCGGACGTGATTCGGTGATTGTACTGGCTGACAAACTCGGCCGTGGACAACATACGGTACGCATGCAGAAACGAACAGAAGGTGAACAGGGTCGCACGACAATCCACGCCATCCTGCTACATAAAGGCTGTCGACTGTTGCCGGCAACTCGGGGCAACGGCCGTCATATTGAGTTCATCGGCAATTCGCTGACGTGTGGCTATGGCACAGAGGCTCTGTCGAAGGAGGAGCCGTTCAAGCCCGAAACTGAAAATTGCGACAAGGCTTATGCCTGCATCGCAGCCCGTTACTTCGATGCTGACTACACACTCATAGCCCACTCCGGACGCGGTGCAGCACGTAATTATGGCGATAAAAACAGCGTCTCCGCGAATACCATGGCCGATCGCATCACCAACACATTCGACGAAACGGCAGCCCCTGCATGGGATTTTAGTTCCTCCTCCTATTCGCCCGATTTAGTGGTCATTCACTTGGGATCAAACGATTTTTCAACCCCACCCCACCCTTCGCGGGAGGAGTTCCGGACGGCATACAAACGCATTCTCACCACACTTCGCGCGGTTTATGGAGAGCACGTGCCGATTCTTTGTGTCGCTCCGAGGGTGTCAGAACCTGCATTCACCTACATTCGTGAGTTGAGCATGGAGCAGGAGATAGCGAATCTTCATTTTGCGGCCGTGTTACCGGAATATTGCAACAATAATAGTGAGCTCGGTGCATCGGCACACCCCAACTATGCCGGTCAACGCAAAATGGCGATGCTGCTGATCCCTTACATCTCGACCCTCACAGGGTGGAATGCTGAAATAAAACCGATCAAATGATGTTTTAGGGATCAATCATAGCAATAAATTGCTACTTTTGCACCACTAACTTAAACAAAACACATGCAACCTAAAAAAACAAACCCGCTGATATGGGTTCCGTCGCTCTATTTCGCGATGGGACTTCCATTCATCATCGTCAATATGGTGTCAACACTCATGTTCCGCGGCATGGGCATCGACGATGCGCGCATTGCGCTATGGACCTCGTTGATTATTCTGCCGTGGTCGCTGAAACCCATCTGGAGCCCGCTGATGGAGATGTATCGCACCAAAAAATTCTGGGTTGTAGCCACCCAATTAGCTTCCGGCTTGGGTCTGGCATTGGTTGCCATGACCTTGTCGTTGCCCAACTTTTTTCCGTATGCCATTGCGCTCATGGCTGTTGTAGCATTCAGTGGTGCAACTCATGACATCGCTGCCGATGGAGTCTACATATCGGTGTTGTCGAAGAATCAACAAGCACAGTTTATCGGCTGGCAAGGCGCATTTTACAACATTGCCAAGGTGTTTGCCATGGGCGGATTGGTCTATTTGGCCGGAACACTCAAGGAGCACGTAGGCGTTGTCGAGGCATGGATGATCGTCATGGGAATGTGCGGCGGCATGCTGTTTTTACTGGGTTTGTATCACATCAAGAAACTGCCTTCGGGCGGAACAGCCGCCATCGAGGCAGGGAGTGCAAACGAGGCATTGCATGAAACAGCTCGGATCTTCGGCGAATTTTTTCGCAAGAAATATATCTGGATCTACGTTGCTTTCATCCTATTTTACCGCTTTGCCGAGGGGTTGGTCATCAAAATCGTTCCCTTATTCCTTAACGCCCCCACTTCGGCACAAGGCATGGGACTCTCGGAGCAACAAATCGGTTTATATTACGGCACATTCGGCGTCATTGCATTCGTTGTAGGTTCTATATTAGGTGGCTATTTCATTGCGTGGCTGAAATTGCGACGAGCCTTGTTCCCATTAATTTGCATCTTCAACGTACCCTTTGTGGTCTACGCGTTGCTGGCTGCATTCCAACCGTCGAGCGTGGTGCTGATCTGTGGCGCAATCGTCTTCGAATACTTCAGTTACGGCTTCGGCTTTGTGGGGCTGACGCTCTTCATCATGCAACAGGTTGCGCCGGGTAAACACCAAATGGCACACTACGCCTTTGGCTCAGCCTTGGCGAATTTAGGTGTGATGCTGCCGGGTATGATTAGCGGTCTGTGGTGTGAAATGGTCGGCTATCGGTCGTTTTTCATGTGGGCACTATTGGCAACACTGCCTATTTTCCTCATCGCTTGGGGCATTCCGTTCACACATCCCGACACGTCGGAACCAGCCGAAAAATCCGCAGAATAAGGCGCCAAGATAAAATTCCGGCGGAAGATTTTTCATACGAGGTGAAATTCGCACGATCCTCGAGCCTGTCGAGAGGTCGCCTGTTTGTTTTCGATCCTCGAGCCTGTCGAGAGGTCGCAAAGGTTACAATGTACGATCCTCGAGCCTGTCGAGAGGTCGCAAAGGACACAATTCACGATCCTCGAGCCTGTCGAGAGGTCGCAAAGTACACTGTGCTGATTACCCCTACGACCTCTCGACAAGCTCGAGG
>JAVXCD010000004.1:0-29556 GCA_036659655.1 Alistipes sp. | reverse complement strand
AGCACCATGACCTTGCGACCTCTCGACAGGCTCGAGGATCGTGTTTCTTCGTCACACGGTGCAGATTACCTTGCGACCTCTCGACAGGCTCGAGGATCGTGTTTCTTCGTCACACGGTGCAGATTACCTTTGCGACCTCTCGACAGGCTCGAGGATCGTGAATATGTGCTCCCACAGTCTTTGCGACCTCTCGACAGGCTCGAGGATCGTGTTTCTTCGTCACACGGAACACAGATAAATAGCTATTTTACAGATTGTTAATATTACACGAGAATCGTGTGTGTATTTCTGCCTGATCCACTTTTCACCTGCCATTTTCCACCGGGTTTTGCGCTTGATCCAGAAAATGGCACTCGTTGTCGTCAAGGGTCGTTACGGAATAGGCATAAAATGGGACAGGCAGCACCCTTTTGTGCTGCCTGTCCCATTGAATAGATCTCGTTATTTCATCGTCACCACGGCCGTATGTTGTATATCCCGCGACGAGAAGCCCAACTGAATAAGGTACTGCCCGTTATCCGACACAAATCGGCCATCGCGCACCGAGAAATAAGCGAATGCCTTGTGATCGAGTAGGGTCGTAACTTTTCGCGATTCTCCCGGTTTCAGCGCTATTTTTTCGTATCCCTTCAACTCTTTGACCGGTCGATCCACAGCGGTCTCGCCCTGTTTACCTACATAGATCTGTACAACCTGCGCAGCAGGTACTTTACCCGTATTTTTCAGGGTATACGTAACCTCAACCCGCCCTTCAGTAGCGGCCTCGACTTTCACCTCGCTCAGTTCGAAGGTCGAATATGTGAGGCCATAACCAAACGGATACTGCACCTCCCGATTCAACTTGTCATACCCGCGATAGCCGACAAAAATGCCCTCGTCATAGGTCACTCGTTTGCTGTCTTTAGTTTGGTAATAGGTGTCATAGACAGGATTATCCGCCCATTTTTTCTCGATGGTCATCGGCAACTTACCCGAAGGACTCACCTCACCGAAGAGAATTTCGCCCAGTGCACGACCTCCCTCTTCACCCGGATACCATGCCCATAACAGCCCTTTCAGCCGAGGTGCCAGTGCCGTAACATTCACACCGCCACCTGCATTAACAACCCCCACAACAGGCGTTTTGCTGCGTAATACCGCCTCCATCAACTCCGATTCGGAGAGAGGTAGATCGAAGGTACGATCGCCACCTTCCGCCTCGTTACTCGCATTGAATCCGATGTTGGCCAACACCAAATCCGCCTTATCCAAGGCCGCAACAAAACGATCCGACGGGGCATTGAGCATTTTCAAAGAGAAATCAAAAGCCGCACCGCCACCGGCCTGATAATATTCAAGCACCACCTTGTATTCGTGTCCGGCCTCCAGCATGCGAGTAAACGACTGCGAATGAAAAGCATGCGCCGACCATTCATCTGCCACCTTCACTCCGTCGAAATAGGCTCGATAACCATCGTCACCACCCACCACCAAGCGGTATTCACCACTCACCGCGGGACGGATCACCCCGCTCCAACGCACCGAATAAGATTCCCGCGGCAAGGCTTCGATGCCCGTACCCGCTGACCAGTCGAAATTTAGATCCGCATCCGTACGTACCACGGCGGGCGCACCCGACAGATCGGCTGTTGCGAAATATTCACCACGAAAGCCCCGTTCCTGCGATCCGGCGGCAGCGAAAAGTACCTGCGGCATAAAATCGCGGACGTTAATGTATTCTACTTGAATTTTATGCTTCTCACCATACGCTTTCACCCCATCCAAAAAGGTTGTGTGGGAAAACGGCGTGACGTGTCCACTACCTCCACCACAAACAAATCGGCAGGCGTTATCGCCCACAACAGCAATTTTCCGTACCTTTTTCCGCGAGATGGGTAAGATATTGTCTTCATTTTTCAGCAGCACCACCCCTTCGCGCGCCACCTTCAAGGCTATTTCGCGACAAACAGGATTATCCAACGGTAATTTCTCCGCAACTGTTGGCTGATCGAAGAATCCGAATGCCAGAAACGTGCGCAGAATGTGCAACACTTTCGTATCGATTTCCGCCTGTGTAATCTCCCCGGCACGCAACAATTTACGCAGGTTGTCCGGCGACATATACTCCCCTCGCGGCATCTCCAGATCCAAGCCTCCGCGCGCAGCAGGCAGCACATTGTGCGTCGCACCCCAGTCCGACATCACCACACCGTTAAATCCCCATTGACGACGTAAAACATCCTTCAGCAACCACGCATTTTCGGTTGTCCACACTCCGTTGAGCAGATTATAACTGGTCATCACAGCACCCACACCCGCCTCTTGCACGGCTGCACGGAACGCCGGGAAGTAGATTTCATTCAATGTCCGCTCACCAATATCGGAACTGATGTAGTTACGGTCATAATCTTGGTTATTCGCCGCAAAATGTTTCACTACAGCCATCACACCACAATCTTGTACACCTTTAATATATTCTACTGCCGTGCGCGATGCCAGCCAAGGATCTTCACCCATGTATTCGAAATTACGGCCGCACATCGCCGCCCGATAGATGTTCACCGCAGGACCTAACAGCACATTCACATTGCGCGCCTTGGCATCCAAACCCAAACCATGACCATAAGCATAGGCCAACGCCGGATTCCACGTCGCCGTCAGCATCACCGTACACGGATAGGCGGTTGACGGGCCGTGTGTGCCCAGCCCTTGCGGGCCGTCCGACATTTTGACACGGGGAATTCCCAGTCGGTCGATGGCACGTGTGTACATGCCGTCTACCCCACCCACATAATCGAGTTTTTCGGCTTCGGTCATTTGACTTAACAGTTGCTGTGCCCGCGCCTCAACATCGGCAGTCAACCAAGGTTGGGCATCTACTGCGGACAATGGAAGCAGCATCGTCACAGAGATAAAAATTGCGTAAAATAATTTTTTCATTTAGATAATTTTAGATTTTCATCAAAATTAGCACAATTCACAGGGATCTACAAGGATAAAATCGGACTTTAACGCTATGTATATAGGTATTAACACTATTTTTACACAAAATCATACATTTTTCCAAAAAATTAGTACTTTGTGTTGCACAGTACAAATAATTGTATTATATTTGCAGTGTGAAAGAATAAGAAACCAACAAGACTAACCCTAAATAATACACAAAGAAGATGAAAGAGACTGTAAATGTGAATATCGGTTCACAAGCGTTCACGCTCGACCAAGATGCTTACAGGATGCTGACAAATTATCTTAACAACATCAAAAGCTGTCTCCCTGAAAACGACACCGAATCGATGGGAGATATAGAAACGCGCATTGCAGAGATTTTCAACGAGAGAATCTCATCACACATGCTGGTCATCACCTGCGACACCGTGCGCGCAACCATGGCACAGATGGGTAACCCTTCCGATTTCGGAGAAAAACGAGATTCCGAAACCTCTACGGACAAAGGGACATCCACACCGCGCAAACTCTACCGATCACGGTCGAATCGGTCGATTGCCGGTCTGTGCGGAGGTATCGCTGAGTTTTTCGACACCGACCCCACCCTGATTCGGCTGATCACCCTATTACTGATTTTCTGCGGTGGTTTATCGATTTGGATCTACATCATTCTGTGGATTGCTATTCCCAAAGAACCCATACAAAAGTTTCAGTTAACTAATAAAAACAAGTAATATTATGGCTAAGAATCAATTATTCCGCTCATCGGACAACAGTGTAATCGCAGGCGTATGCGGTGGCATAGCCGCTTTTTTTGGACTTGATGTCTCGCTGGTTCGCATCGTGACCCTTATTTTAATACTCTTCGGAGGACTCTCACTCTGGGTATACATCCTCCTCTGGGTTATCATCCCCCGCGCATCTGAAAATTTAAATCAATAACGGCTATGGCTGAAGACAATGTAAAATCGCAAATGCGTAAAGGCATTTTGGAGTACTGTATTCTCGCAATCATCTCTCGCGAGGATTCGTATGCTCCAAAGATCATCGCGGAACTCAAAGAGGCCAAGATGATCGTAGTTGAGGGTACGCTCTACCCTATTCTGACCCGTCAGAAGAACGCAGGTTTACTGACCTACCGCTGGGAGGAGTCCCCACAGGGGCCGCCACGTAAATACTACATGCTCACCGAAAAAGGTCGTGAAAACCTCAATATGCTCGACGAGGCTTGGGCAGAATTAGTAAGACAAATTCAAATTATTCGTCACGGAAATTAAAATAATCGCACCCCATGAAAAAACTCATTTTTATTATTACAGTACTGGTGACAACCCTCACCGTCGGATGTATCAACATGAATAACGGCTGGACAAAAGAGACGATCAAAGCCAGTGGCAATTTAGTGACCAAGCAACTAGCTGCTATGGAATTCGAATCAGTACGGGCTTCCCGTGGTGTTAAGGTCAATCTGGTAACCGGTGGAAATCTGATCACCATCAAAGCCGACGACAACGTGATCGACTATGTCATCGTCAAGACAGAATCCAACGAATTGACCGTAACCATTGACCAAGACGTGCAACTATCCCACGCCAACGTGACGGTCACCATTCCCACCGACGGCAAACTCAGCCGGCTCAAGGCATCCAGTTCCGCCGAAATTACCTGCGAAGGAACCATCACCGGTGCATTGGTCGAATTGACCGCATCGAGCAGTGGTGAAATTATTGCCGCTGTCGTAGCCACAGCATGCAACATCAATGTATCGAGCAGTGGCAATATCAAAGCCGGTGTGAAGGCCACAAATTGCACATTAGAAGCCTCCAGTAGTGGCGATATTGTCGCAGCAGTCATTGCAGACACCTGCTCCGCAACGGCCTCCAGTAGCGGCGAAATTGAATTGTCCGGTTCGGCAACTACCTGCAAATCACGAGCCAGTTCGTCTGGGGAAATCACAGCAGGCGGATTTGTCGTAAGCAACCACACCGCCTCGGCATCCAGTTCCGGTGACATTACACTACAATGCACTCAACAGCTCAATTCCAACGCTTCGAGTGGTGGTTCAATTTCATACTCAGGTGATTGCAAGGTTAGCCAACACACCTCAAGCGGAGGTTCTATTTCAAGAAACTAATCACGCCTAAAATCATAACAATCATGAATGAGGTAAAAAAATGCAGTATATCGGGCGTGTCGTTCACGTTGGATACCGATGCTTATGATGCGCTGAAAGCCTATCTCAACACCTTGAAAGCCACCTACGGAGAGTCTGCCGACGGCATAGAGATCGTTGCCGACATCGAAGCACGCATCGCCGAACTGATCCTTTCGACACAGGACAATGCCCGCATCGTCGAAAAGCCGCTCATTGCCAACATCATCGCACAGATGGGTTCGGTGGAGGACATCACCTCCGAATACACGGAGGAGAGCGACCACAAAGAGCCACGCATCCCGCGCCGACTGTACCGCGACGCAGAGAATGCCAAATTGGGCGGTGTATGTGCCGGTATCGCCAAATATTTCGATGTAGACACCGTGTGGGTGCGTCTGACCCTCTTTCTGCCTTTATTTCTTACGATGTTCGGTGGAATTGTCCAGATCTATTGGCTTCCATCCATCGGGGGCAATCTGTTCGGTATCTTTATACTCTGCTATTTAGTGATGTGGTTCGCCATTCCGGTAGCCCGCACCGCACGCCAGAAACTCGAAATGAACGGTGAGAAGATCACCGCACAGTCCATTCACGAGCAGACAATCTCCAGCACCGACATGGACAGTCGCGCCAAACCGATCGTCGCCAACGTTGTTTCGGTCTTCGGACAGGTGGTGTTGATCTGTCTGAAAATTTTCATCGGATTCATTGTATTTGCCCTTATTCTAGTGGCTTGTGCATTGATTATCGGACTCTTTTCGGTGCTCATTGGTGGCCCGGAGATCGTCTCCATGGGTGGGTTGCATCTGACAACTCTCTGGGTTCCGATCTTAGGCATACTTATTGCATTTATTCCGGTACTGATGTTGATCTACGTGCTCATGTGCCTGATCGCATCGCGCAAACCCGGTGGTAAAACGATCCTTGTGATCTTCCTGCTATGGATTGCCACGATCATCGCATGTGCATCGGTAGCCATTCATGAAAATGTCGGTTCGCAGATCTTCTCGGAGAAACGCAGTGAAATGGAGCGCATCATGAAGACCGAGTTTGTGATTAACGACGACACAACAAGCATGGCCAAAATGATGAATGATGAAACTATTTCAGCAATCGGCGAACAGGTCGAAGCAACTATTGATGAGGATGGACACACAATGCACATCTCCGTTCCGAGCAAAAACATCGACATCACCGTCGATAAGAACACCGCCTCTGTCAAAGTAAGCGACACGGAGGCCACAAAAAAGGACTAATCGTTAGCGTTGGTTAGATAAAAAGTTTGTTCATAGTGAAGGGTGGTCATCCGAAAGGACGATCGCCCTTTTTTTATTTTGCGTATCGTAAAATATTCATTAACTTTGGACGATTTTTGTTTGTTTTCCTTAAAAAATAAAAAACGATGATAGCAATCAAATGTATCGGCATTTTAACCTCCGGAGGTGATGCGCCCGCCATGAATGCCGCCATACGCGCAGTGACCCGCACAGCCATCTACAAAGGGTTCACCGTCAAAGGTATTTACAGAGGGTATAAAGGACTTGTATTGAACGAAATAGTAGATTTCAAATCACAGAGTGTCAGCAACATCATCCAGCAAGGCGGCACCATATTGAAGACCGCCCGCTGCAAGGAATTCGAGACCGTCGAAGGGCGTAAAACAGCCTATGACAACATGGTGGCGGCAGGAATTGATGCGCTGGTAGTCATCGGCGGTGACGGTTCCCTGCGCGGAGCCAGCATCTTCGCGGAGGAGTACAATGTCCCCATCGTCGGCCTGCCCGGCACGATTGACAACGACTTGGGTGGCACAGACACCACCATCGGCTACGACACAGCACTCAACACCATCATGGAAGCCGTCGATAAATTGCGCGACACAGCATCGAGCCACGAACGACTGTTCTTTGTGGAGGTTATGGGGCATACAGCCGGCTATCTGGCACTCAATGGCGCGATTGCCACGGGATCGGAGGCAGCTATTATCCCCGAAATGGACACGGAGGTCGATCAATTAGGTGCCCTAATCAACCAAGGATTTCGCAAAAGCAAAAATTCGGCCATCGTCTTGGTGGCTGAGAATCCGGCAACGGGCGGTGCCATGGCTCTGGCCGAGCGTGTGAAGAAGGAGTATCCGCAATACGACGCACGCGTCACCATCTTAGGTCACATTCAACGCGGCGGATCGCCCACGGCCATGGATCGCATTTTAGCCTCCCGCATGGGTGAGGCAGCCATAGAGGCCATCATGGAGGGGCAGCGCAACGTGATGATCGGCGTACAAAAGAGCCAGATCGCCTACGTGCCGTTCTCCAAGGCAATCAGCCACAACAAAACCATTGACCGGGATGACCTCGAACTGGTGAAGATTCTCTCGATTTAGCAACTGTTTTTATTTGTAAAATAACACCACACTTATTGATGAAACGCGTTATTGGAATTGGCAATGCCCTAACGGATATGTTGGTCAACCTAAAGACCGACTCGGTACTGGGACGCTTCAAATTGGCTAAAGGCTCGATGAGCCTCGTAGACACCAAACTGCAAACCGAGATTTCGAAATCGGTGGCAGGCCTCCCCTACTCTCTCTCGCTGGGCGGCTCAGCAGGCAACACCATTCGCGCCATGTCGCGTCTGGGCTGCAAAGTCGGGTTCATCGGCAAGGTGGGACAGGACACCACAGGTGATTTTTTCGAGCAGGCTCTCGAAAACTTAGGCATCGAGCCGATCATCTTTCGCGGCAAAGAACGGTCGGGCAAATGCGTTTCGCTGATCTCTGCCGACGGAGAGCGCACGATGGTGACACACTTGGGGGCGGCACTTGAGATGACAGCAGCAGAGATTGTGCCGACGATTTTCGACGGCTACGACTGTCTCTATGTAGAGGGGTATCTGGTGCAGGATCACGACTTGATATTAAGTGCCGTGAAAACAGCCAAGCAATGCGGATTGCAGGTGGCGATAGACCTTGCCAGTTTCAACATTGTCGAGGAAAATATGGAGTTTCTGCACAAGCTTGTGCATGACTATATCGACATCGTATTCGCCAATGAGGACGAAGCCAAGACTTTCACCGGAGAGAGCGAGCCACTCAATGCCTTGCAGGCTATCTCCGAGATGTGCAAACTGACCATTGTCAAAATCGGCATTCGCGGTGCGCTGATCAAGAACGGCGGCGAGGTGGTGCATGTCGGCATCATGGCGGCCGCTAAGCGCGTGGACACAACGGGTGCCGGTGATTTCTATGCAGCAGGCTTTCTGGCCGGCCTGTGTGACGGGCTTTCACTCCGCCAGTGCGGCACCATCGGAGCCATCATTGCCGGCAAAGTCATCGAAGTGGTCGGCACGACCTTCGGCGAAGAGGTTTGGAAGGATGTCTTCAGGCTGGTCAACAAAGTCAAAAACGAAAAATACCTGTTTTAAGTAGTCGTCCCTTAAAAAGCATAATTCAGCGAAACCTATTCGCTAACAAGAAATACTGCTGAGCCCTAAAATGGATCAAACCGTAATTCTTGTTGGCGTAAACCCCTATACGATCCTCGGGGCTGATTTATTCGTCCCACCGGGTTTTGCGCTTGATCCGATTATTTAACGACCTTGTTTGAGTCGGTGTCGATGATGTATACCTGTTCATCGGCCATCTGCATGTGGTAGTTTTCACGTGCATATTGCTCCAGATATTCATCGTACTCAAGGTGTTTGATCAGGGTGCTGTCCTGCTCTATCTTCTGCTGATAATACTCCTGTTCCCGCATAAGTGCGTTGACCTGCTGCTTTATCTTGAAGGCATGCAGCAAGTTGCGCCCCACGACAAAAACTGTGAAGACAATGATGATGATTGTTGCAACAATCCAAAATCTTCTACCGAGTTTGATGGCCATGACGATTAGGGAATATGCATGTATTTATGAGTCTGGATCGAGATGTTCCAGCGAGGGTGCGCCTTGGCGTATTCTACTAACGAAGGCATGATCTGTTCCGCGACGCTCCATTCGGGTTGCAGGAAAAGCATACAATGTCCGTTGACTTTGGCTGCGTTTTTCTCCGCCCACTTCAGATCTTCGACCTGCTGGATGATGACTTTCAGTTCATGTGCCCGTTCAAAAGCCTCCTCCAACGGCGGGTGTTGGTGCTTGGGAGAGAGGCACACCCAGTCGAAATTGCCACTAAAGGGGTGCGTGCCCGAAGTTTCGAGAAATACGGTCAACCCTTTTTTTTGCAGTTCAGCAGTCAATAAATCAAGCGGATAGAGCAAGGGCTCACCGCCAGTGATGACGATTGCCTGTGCCGGGCAGGTTGTGGCGCGTGTAACGATCGTCTCGACCGCAACGGGCGGATAGAGTTTTGGATTCCACGTATATTTGGCATCGCACCAACGACATCCGACATCGCATCCGCCCAAACGGATAAAATAGGCGGGTTTTCCCGCGTGAAATCCCTCACCTTGAATGGTATAAAAATCCTCGACGAGAGGCAGCTTGTGTCCCCCGTCGAAAAAGTCTGTATTTGTTTTGGTGCTCATTCTTGCGTTACTACGTAAACATCTTTTAAACTACGTCCTAATTGGTTGTAATCCAGACCGTATCCGACGATAAATTCATTACCTATCTCCATGGCGCGATACTGAATAGGTCGTTGTTTCGAATAGGATTTGGGCTTAAAAAAGAGGGTGCAAACTGCGATGCTGGCCGGATGTTGTGCGGCCAATAAACTGATCATGTGTTCGATGCTTTCGCCCGTATCCACAATGTCTTCTACGATAATTACATGACGGCCTTCGATGCTGTGGGTCAGTCCTATAAGGCTTCTCACCTCACCTGTTGAGTGAGTACCGTCGTAGGAGGATAACTTCACAAAAGATAATTCGCTGTTGAACTCTATTTTTTTGATCAGGTCACTCATGAACATGAATGAACCGTTCAACACACCGATAAACAGAGGCGTTTCCTTATTCTTGTAATCCGCATTGATTTGATCCGCAACAGCAGATACCGCCTTGTCTATTTTTTCAGCTGGAATCATCACTTTGAATGTCTTGTCGTGAAGCTTTATGATCTCCTTCATATCGGTTGGATTTTATTATAATAGCCTCAAAGATACGATAAATTGTCACTACATCCAAAGAAAAAGAGTTGCTATTTGAGAAAACCTTGTAACAATCCGGACTTTGAAAACACAATTCACGATCCTCGAGCTTGTCGAGAGGTCGCAAGGTCACGGTGCTGATTACTTCGCGACCTCTCGACAAGCTCGAGGATCGGGAACGTTTCCTGTTTGAGACAAAGGTAACCCTATTCACGAACAAGAAATACCGCTGAGCCCTAAAAATGGGTCAAACCGTAATTCTTGTTAGTGCAATTTATTCTATCGGAACCACGGATGTTTGCATGTAGAATACTTTGTATTCCACTTTGCGTAGTTTGGGGAAAAATGTGGTTTTCATGTATTTATATGGAATTCCGCCATCTAACTTCATCAGTTGACTTTTGCGCGCCTCGTCCGTGGGTGCATTGCGGATGATGCCGAGCACTTCGTCGCGCCAAGGCATGGAAGAGGATTCGATGAGTTGGGTCAAGCCGGCCCAATCCTCGCCTTTACCATCCACACGATAGAGTCCACCGGTGTGTCCGTGTCGATTTTTTAGGTATTCGCGGAAGGCTTGCGCACGACTTTCGGAGAGTTTTTTATTCAGTGTGCTGCTGCCGTCGGGCGAGGCGTAACCGGCAAGATAGATGCTTGTAATGGTGATTTTGTCGTTCTGCCACAACGAATCGAGGGAGACATTGACGCGTTTTAATTCGGCGGCATTGTTGCTGTAATCGGGTAATATGCGTGATTGGCCGATGGGAAAATCAAGATAGGCTGCGCCCTCTTTCTTTTGAATCTCAGGCTGCTCACGAACTGTATCCCGCAGAATAAGGATAATTGTATCCACGCGTGGAGCATGTGGAGCACGCAACGATGCAAGTGTTCGCACGGAGATCAATTTGTTGCGTCCGGCGCATCCGTAGAGCTCTTCGCGCAGCATCAGGGACGCATTTTTCATCCACGGACGATAACCGAATGACACGGAATAGCGTACGCCGGCCTGTGTTTTCTTCGCGGCTTTCAGCACCACATAGGGTTCTTGCTCCGGGTTGGCATAGCGACCGCGGTGTATCTCCTGTGAACGGCGATAGGCCTTGGCGCGCTTGGTGCCGTTGACCACGATTTGCGGCAGGTCAATACTACCCCGCTCATTGTGCAATACAGGGGTCAGGACGAGAGCCTGATTGGGCATGACGGCCTTGCCAACGACGTTGAAACTCATCTCCACGTTGACGTTGTTCCATGATTGCCACATGGTGTCGGCCGTAATTTGAATGATTCCGTTGTATGCGGGCGGAAGTTGTTTGGCGTAGAGCGTTGTGGAGCCGATCAAAGCGGTCAAAGCCACGATATAAATACCTGTTTTTTTCATAATCTCGGCATTATTTAATGATGTAAACAAACGAAATGCCCACTTTTGTCGGGCCAAAATAGTTTTCCGTATCAGAGCCGAGGTATGCACCACATCGGTTTTGCACGTATTTGTCGTATTTCAGGTGAGCGTAACCAAATCCGATGGTGGCCTCTAAATTCCAACGTCGACCGATAATCCATTGATAACCATAGGATATACCCATACCGCAGAGGGTGCCGTCGTAACGATAGTCTTTCATGCCAAATATACCCATGCCGCCCATGTTGTAGTCCGCATAGAACATGTGTACACCCAAAAAGTGACCTTGAAATCGCTCGCACATCCAGACCCGCAGTTCCGGTTGTATCATCCAATGTTTCATCTTTTTGTTATCCTCAAACTTCCAAGGATTGTAGTTTGCCGACACGTCAAGTGTCAGCCGTTTGCCCAGTCCGATCTCGATGCCGAGGTTGGGGGTGGTCGTCGCCCAATACAGAGCATTGGTTTTGACGGCGAGAACAGGAAGATACGTGTCGTAATTGCCACGTAGATTTTGACCGGATGCTTGACTTGCGCAGAGCGTGGCAAGAGCAACTGTCAGCACGAGAAATAGATGTCTTTTGTGGTTCATTTTCGTTTGTTTGAGAATTAATTACCACGATCCATGCAAATCTTCGTCCAAAATTTCTGCCGGTGAAAGATGCAACCCCTTTATTGTGCCTAAAAGAATATTTTTACGTTGAAATTTTGTATATTTGCGTTTCGTAAAGATCTTGTTGGGCGTCGATTGGGTGCAACTCGACGCAGGGTAAGCAAAGAAAGTGAGTGAGAGTCGATTGGAAAAATCGGAAAAGCGCTGCGAAAAGTTGAATCGGATCTTGCTGTTCCCTTGGAGCGCATATTGTATTATTGACCTGCTCGTGTGAGATGTAAGATGGGTAAAATGAATGGAAGAATGAAATTGTGGAATTGGATTCGCTCGCGCTCGCGCGAGGAGATATTGATGATCATTGTGATTGTGACACTTGTTATTATGATTGCTACCCGCTGGGCATATATTTCGCACGAGGCGGGTTTGTCGATCAAAGAGCGATTTGTACCACCCGCAGAACGGGCGGATAGCGTTGAAATAAAATAGGGAGCTTCTGCTCCCTATTTTATTTCAAGCGCAAATCTCGGAGAAAAAATCGGTGATGGGAATAAGCGGTAATTCCGCCAGTAAGAATTTCCGTTTGTTTCTGAAGAACCGATGCTTGCAACACAAGATAATAAAAAGACTTCGAATTCACATCCGAAGTCTTTTTATGTATCTTATGTGACTGTTTATACCAATCCCGAAAAACCCATAAAGGCCATGGCCAAGATGCCGGCGGTGATCAGGGCGATCGGAATACCTTTGAATGCCGCAGGTACCTCCTCAAATTCGAGGCGTTCACGAATGCCGGCGAAGATCACCAGTGCAAGACCGAATCCGAGAGCTGTGCCCACCGAATAACTGACGCTTTGCAGCAGGTTGAACTCCTTCTGAATCATCAGAATGGCGATACCCAACACCGCGCAGTTGGTGGTAATCAGTGGTAGAAAAATACCCAATGCTTGATAGAGCGAGGGAGATACTTTCTTGAGGATAATCTCGACCATCTGTACCAAGGCGGCGATCACCAGAATAAAAACGATCGTCTGCATATAGGTGATATTCAGCGGTACAAGAATATACATCTGGATCAGCCATGCCACCACTGCCGTGATGGCCATCACGAATGTTACAGCAGCACCCATGCCGAGCGAGGTTTCGACTTTCGACGAGACACCTAAGAAAGGACAGATTCCGAGGAACTGTGCCAGCACAACGTTGTTGACGAAGATGGCACCGATAATAATTGCAAAATAGGATAGTTCCATATTTATTTCTTGGCTAATTTGTTAAACAATACCATCAAATATCCGAGTACGAAGAACGCTCCGGGTGCAAGGACAAAGATGAGGGGTGTGTAATCGGCAATGCCGAGTGAGTATCCAAACACAGCACCGCTGCCGATGATTTCCCGTACGGCACCGATGACGGTGAGCGACAATGTGAAGCCCAACCCAACGCCAATACCGTCTAACATCGAATCAAAGGCTCCGTTTTTCGAAGCAAAAGCCTCGGCACGGCCTAAGATGATGCAGTTCACCACGATCAACGGAATGAACACACCCAGACTGGCGTATAACGCAGGTACAAATGCCTGCATCAGCATTTGAATCACCGTGACAAACGATGCGATGACCACGATAAATGCCGGAATGCGCACTTTGTCGGGGATGATATTCTTGATCAGCGAGATCACAAGGTTTGACATGATGAGCACAGCCATCGTAGCCAGTCCCATGCCCATACCATTCTCGGCCGACGTGGTCGTGCCCAGCGTGGGACACATACCCAACACCAACACGAATGTGGGGTTGTTCTTGATGACACCGCTGAACATTAGTTTCAATTTATTCATGGTTCCTCCTTCCTGAGCCTTCTGCCCGTTCATTTTTGTGATCTTTGTGTTTATGTTCTTTATGATCATCGTCGTCGTCGTCGTCGTCATCATGATGATCCTCCTTTGTGCTGACTTCTTTCGTTGCACCTGAGGCCACATCTGCTGCGTATCGTGCCGAATCGGCCGCATTGGTTGTTGCACCCGATGCACTGTCGGTTTGTGTGGCACCTGAAGCTATATCCTGTGGTGCGACTCCTGAAGCAACGCTTTGGTAAGCCATGTAGGCGCGATTCATCGCATCGACATAGGCGCGTGAAGAGATGGTGGCTGCGGTCAGCGCATCCACGTCTCCGCCGTCTTTCGTGACGGCCAGTTTGCCGTCAACCAATTTCATGGTGTTCAGGTTTTTCCCCTTCACACTATTGAGTAGCACATTTTCCTCGTCGCACATCTTTGTGCCAAGACCCGGAGTTTCTGTCTGCTCCAACACGTTGACGTTCACGACCTCACCCGCAGGGGTGAAGCCGACCATCAGGCGGATTACACCGCCGAAGCCACGTTTGGTCATCGTCTGCACGGCGTAGCCGATCACCTCGTCACCGGTGGTGGCGGTATAGACCGTGATCGGCATTTTGTCAATGGTCAGTTCCTGTGGCGAAGTGCTTTCGAATGCCGGTAAGACCTTTGCCAATGCGGCTACCGTGGTCGCCTCTTTTGCTTGCTCAATCGGCTCCTCGGTGATCATGTTCACCACGCCGACACTTGCCGAAGCGATGAGTGTGATGCCGAAGAGAACTGAAACCATATTTATTAGTGTACTTTTCATACTCTGTCTCCTCCTTATTTTAAGCCGAAATGTTTCGGTTTTACATACTTATTAATCAGAGGTACGAGTGCGTTCATAATCAGAATCGCAAACGACATACCTTCCGGGTAAGCACCCCACAGTCGGATCAGCATGGTGAGAGCACCGATGCCGATACCGAAGATCACCATTCCTTTGGTAGTCATCGGAGAGGTGGAATAGTCGGTGGCCATGAACACAGCACCGAGGATTGCGCCTCCGGCCAGCACATGGAACAGCGGCGCCGACCACAGAGCCGCACCCTGTGCGCCCGAAGTGAGCGCCACGACGAATGCGAAGACGGCCATCGTGCCGAGCACCGTCACGGGGATATGCCACGTGATGACCTTGCGCCAAAGTAGGTAGACAAAACCGCAGAGCAGAGCAGCGGCCGCTACCTCGCCCAAAGATCCGGGCATATTACCCAGTAGCATATTCTGCACGTCAAGCACGTTGGGCGATGCACCATGTTTCACCGCAGCCAGAGCCGTAGCACCGGAGAGTGCGTCGAATGAGCCCTTGAGTGGAAGAGGCCAAGTGGTCATCTGTATGGGATAGGCGAACAGCAAGAACACACGAGCGACCAGTGCGGGATTAAAGGGATTCTTGCCCAGTCCGCCGAAGGTCATCTTTGCGATGCCGATTGCCACGAAAGCACCCATCACAACGATCCACCACGGAATGGTGGCAGGAAGGTTGAAGGCCAGCAATACACCCGTCACGATAGCCGACAGGTTGCCGATGGTACATTCGTCTTTTACTAAAAATTTCTGAATCAGGTATTCGAACACTACGCAGCTTGCCACCGATAATGCCGTCAGAAACAGTACGTTCCAACCGAAGACGATGGTCGAAACGACCAGTGCCGGCATGAGTGCGATGAGCACATCTCCCATGACTCGTCTTGTCGACAAGGAGCCATGTACATGAGGCGCAGATGCAATGATAAGTTTATTTGCCATAACTATTTTTTATTTATTTTTTAGGTGCGTTAGCGGTTGCTCGCGCACGGATAATTCCCATGACGGTCTGTTTGCCCAGACGGACATAGTCCAAAAGTGGCAGGTTGGCCGGGCAGGTGAATTGGCAGCATCCGCACTCGATACATTCGGTGATGCCTCCAGTTTCGACAGCCTCCCAATTTTTTTTGCGCGACATCTTCGAGAGTAAATAAGGCTCTAAGCCCATCGGGCAGGCTGAGACACATTTTGCACATTTGATGCAGGCTGAGGCGACACCGCGCACTGCCTCCCGATCTGTGATAATCGTGATTCCTGAACAGCCTTTGGTGACGGGAGAGTCGAGATTTACCATTGCCCGACCCATCATAGGACCGCCATTGAGCACTTTGCCGGTGTCTTCGGGAAGTCCGCCTGCCGCATCAATCAACGAAAGCAGCGGAGTACCCATGCGAGTTAGCAGGTTCTTCGGTTCTTTGACGCTCTTGCCTGTGACGGTGACGACGCGTTCGATGAGCGGCTTGTTTTTCTGCACGGCTTCATACACGGCAACGGTGGTCGAGGCGTTGCAGACCACAGCACCCACATCCAACGGCAGTGCGGGAGGAGCTGGAACCTGACGGCCTGTAATAGATGCAATCAATTGCTTCTCACCTCCTTGTGGGTAATGAACCTTCAGCGGAACGATGTTCACCCCTTTGTATTGTTGAGCCAAACCCGTCAGCAGGGCAATGGCATCGGGTTTGTTGTTTTCGATGCCTATGTAGGCCGTTTTCACAACCAAAGCCTTCATCAGGATGGTCACACCCACCAATAGTTCCTCGCCTTTTTCGAGCATCACACGATGGTCGGAGGTGAGGTAAGGTTCGCACTCCACTCCATTGATAATCAGAAACTCAGCTTTCTTTCCGGGAGGAACCGACAGTTTCACATGTGCGGGAAATGTAGCACCGCCCATGCCGACAATGCCGGCAGCTTTGATTTTCGCAACAATCTCTTGCGGGGTGAGGTCGCACGCTGTGATGAGTGTGGTCGAAGTGTCGATCCCCTCCATCCACTCGTCGCCTTCGCGTTTGATGGTAATCATCGGTTGGCGCAGACCTTGTCCATTTACGGCAGCATCCACGGCCGTAACAGTACCTGAAATTGGAGAGTGAATATTCGCCGACATAAAACCTGTCATCTCTGCAATGAGCTGGCCTGTAAGCACCTTATCGCCTTTGGCAACTTTGGCTACAGCCGGAGCTCCGATATGCTGCGAGAGAGGAATCTTCACGACATCGGGCAATGCGAGTACCTCAATGGGTTTCGCACTACTCAACTTGTTTTCCGACGGATGTACTCCGCCTATTGGAAATGTCTTCATATCTCTGTTCTAAATTTAATTATTCGTTTGGGGTGTGACTTTTGTTACAGGTGCGGCCTCTTTGGGTTCTTTGGGTAGCGGAGCCATTCCCACCAATTGGATAGCACCTGTGGGGCACTCATTGACGCACTTGCGGCACAATTTGCACTTCTCCGGATCAATATATGCCAGATTGTTTTCTATGTGGATTGCATCGAAAGCACATACTTTTTCGCATTTGCCACAACCTATACATCCTGCTTTACAAGCCTTCATCACCACAGCCCCTTTATCCTTCGATACGCACGACACATAGACTGCACGACCTTTGGGCCATTTTTTGCGCAACTCGATAATCTTTTTCGGGCAGACTTTTACACAGGCACCGCACGCGGTACATTTTTCTGCGTCCACCTCCGGAAGTCCGGTTGTGGGGTTGATGTGGATGGCATCGAATGCGCAGACCGCCTCGCAGTCGCCATAACCCAGACAGCCAAAGGCACAACCTGTCTCACCGACATAGAGTGACGAAGCCACGACACACGATTTTGACCCGTCGTAGACATTGGTGTGAGGGCGTTTCTCGCAGGTGCCGCCACAGCGCACGGTAGCTACTTGTGGCTCTTTTTCCGGAGCTGTTTTGCCCAGATAGGTAGCGACGGCTTTCATGCAGTCCCCACCCCCGACGGGACAGAACAATGCCGAAATATCCTCGCGCTGAACCAACGCGTCGGCCATGCCGCGGCAACCGGCAAAGCCGCAACCGCCACAATTTGCACCCGGCAGCATTTTCTCCACATCGTCGATTCTCGGATCTTCCTCGACCTTGAATTTCTGAGCGACAAAATACAGGATTACTGCCGATAGGACTCCGATGGCGCACAGTGTCAGAATTGTAAAAAGTAATACTTCCATTATTGTTTTGTTATTGTAATATGAATTTTGTTTTCGATTTTATGTCTGAAAAGGAAAAGAATGCCATAGTAAATAATTACAGCAGCCAAGGCCGAAATAGCCGCAATACCTTCGCTAATGGCTAAGAACGAGGCTAAAATCAGCACTGCTAATAAAAAAACAAAGGGTACCACATAAGCCAAAATAACGGCTGTTGCGCCCATCGCCCGGCCTACCGACACCGTAACCTGTTCTTTCGCAATATAGTCGGCCGCCTGTGGAGTGTATACATCAATGATCTTTGTCTCAGATTCACTCATGCCGCAGGCTGCACGCGCGCTACATGAGCCGCAAGCACTGTGAGAGGTAATCTCCACACACACACGTCCGTTCCCGACGCTTTTGACCACGCCGATATGTTCAATACGTTGTTTCACCTTTTAATCGCCGTATTTGTTGGTCAACGGCATCAGGCGCTCGTGCTTGAAAGAGCAGAGTGAAAGACGCAAAACGGGTGGAAATTGATAGCGTTTCTTCTCGTTGCGCATAATCATCGCATGAATTTTTTCCACCACAGCCGAGTCGAAGCCCGCATTGATAATCTCTTCACGATGCTGTCCCTCTTCGATCATGCGGAATAAAATCGCATCCACCACCTCGTAGGGAGGTAATGTATCGCTGTCTTTTTGGTTGGGGTGTAACTCCGAAGACGGTTCTTTGTTCAGAATGGGGGCAGGAATTACATTGTCCGATTCGCGGTTGATGTAGCGAGCCAGATCATACATCTCGCTTTTATATAAGTCGCCCGTGACGCTGAATGCACCTGCCGTGTCGCCGTAAAGCGTACACAAGCCCAGCGCATTCTCGCTCTTATTCGAGGAGTTGAGCAACACATAATCTGTTTTGTTCTGTAAGGCCATCAGCATGATGGTGCGGATACGGGCTTGGATATTTTCCTCCGTAGCGTCGAACTTCGTGCCTCCAATGACCGGTTTCAAGGTGTCGACCACGCTTTTATAGACCTCCGTAATGGGGACAACATTGTACTCAATACCGAGGTTGTTGGCTAATTGCTGTGCGTCGTTGACCGAGTGATCCGAGGAAAACTGAGACGGCATCAGCAACGCCCGGACATTGTCTTTACCCAAGGCGGCCGTGGCGATGCAGGCAACTACGGCCGAGTCAATACCACCGGAAAGCCCGATGCACGCTTTGGTATAGCCGTTTTTGACAAAAAAATCTTTTAGGCCGCAGCAGGCCGCCTTGTAAATCAGACGAGTGCGGTCGTTGTAGGTGGAGGGAATGGTGATGATCTCACTTCGTTTTTGTGTGTCGTAGATGGCAAAATCTTCTTCGAAATTTTTCATCATCAACACCAGCTCACCGCGCTTGTTGAGCGCCCCTGAGGTGCCGTCATAAACGATGTCGGTAGATCCGCCAACCTGATTGACCAAAACCAAATTCTTGCCCTCAACAAAAGCGATATTACGCATTAATTCGTAGCGATAGGTCATTGTTCCCTTGCCGTATTTTCGCGCATTGATGCTGATGATTGTCTCCACGGATTTGTCGAACTCATGGGCTCGACTCAAGTCATCTCCCACGACAATCACACATTTGTGTCCTTTGATCGTGGCGTATTCGTAGCCCTTGGATGGGACGAGAAATCCCATTTCGCGGCGGGCGGTGATGTATTGTTTGCCGACGTAACGCAAGATCTTGCGGTCTTGAATCAATGCGGCGGCACTGATGGTGCCATTATCGGTTAAAATGGGGAGGCCGACGATGGCGGCGATGTCGTCGCAACAGGAGGCAATCTGAACCAACGCATCCTCGCAAAGTTCGAGAAATGTGGTTTTGCACAAGAGATCAAATGCCGGTGTTCCACTGATTGCCTGCTCGGCAAAAATAACGAGATCAGCACCTTGCGTCTTTGCCTTGTGGATAGAATCAATGATCTTCGAGGTATTGCCGTCGATATCTCCGATGGTATAGTTTAACTGGGCAATGGCTATCTTCATCTATCGCGTGGTTTAAGTCTTACGGTTACTATGGAACAAAGGTAGCGATAATTTATAAAAAGAGAAAAGATTTTCCTTGTTAATAAATTAACATTTCAAAAATAGACATCCGCTCTATACTAATAATTAATAAATAGGACTGGAATTTATTTTTGATGATCAAAGAGTTATGAGAAGCGCTGTTGTAAAATAAGAAAAGTTGCCATAAGCAACTTCTCTTATTTTACAACAGGATGTCCCTACTCTTCGGGAGCTTCCGGATCGGTGACCAGCACCCGTCCGCAATATTCGCAGACAATAATTTTCTTGCCCAAACGAATGTCCGACTGACGCTGTGGCGGAATGCGGTTAAAGCAACCACCACACGCATCGCGCTTTACCGTCACCACAGCAAGTCCGTTGTGGACGTTGTGGCGAATGCGCTCGTAGGCTTGCAGCAAACGCTCGTCAATCTTGGTTTTCGCCTTTGTGGCCTGTGTCTCAAACACCTCAATTTGCGATGCCGTTTCGGCTTCGATGCTTTTCAACTCATTCTTTTTTTCTGCAAGATCCAGATTGCGTTCATCCATGATGTGTACAACCTCTTCTAACTGAACTTTCTTCGCCTTGATCCCCGCGGAGTACTCCTTGAGCCGTTTCTCGGCAAGTTCAATCTCCAATTCCTGATACTCAATCTCCTTGGTGATGGCATCGAACTCGCGGTTGTTACGCACGTTGTTCTGTTGCTCTTTGTAGTTGGTGATCTGGATTTTGGCTTGGTCTACCTCCCGCTTGCGTTGTTTTACCAGCGCATTTAACTCTTCGATTTCTGCATTGATGTTGTCGATACGGGTTTTTAGTCCGGTTAACTCATCTTCGAGATCTTGAACCTCAAGTGGCAGTTCACCTTTTACCTTGTTGATTTCGTCGATTTTGCTGTCGATTTTCTGGAGCTCATACAGAGCCATGATCTTCTCCTGCATCGAGTAATCAACTTCAGCTATCTTCTTTTGTGTTGCCATATATGTTTTTAAATGTTTAGACTTAAGCCAGTTAGACCCAATAGTTTATGGGATTACGAGAGTCCCCACTCTTGCGAACCGCAAAGATAGATAAATTTTTTGATAAAATATCAAATAAAATATCAATTGCGCAATATTCACTCTCAAAATGACCAATATCGGCCACAGTCATCCGTCTGTCGGGGGTCATGAAATCATTGTATTTCAGATCGGAAGTGATGTATAAATCGGCTTCGGCATGTGCGGCTTCCTCGATCAAAAATGCACCTGCACCGGTGCACACAGCCACGCGGTGCACGGTGGGGCTGATCAGATCACTATGTCGAATAACTTTCACTCGGAGTCGCTGTTGGATTTCGCGCAGAAATTGCTCGATGGGCAGAGGGGTCGCCAAATTGCCCACCACTCCGAAGCCGACACGAATGTCGTTCGGACAGGTCGGTTGCAAAGTGTGTAATTCTCCTATACCCAATATTTTAGCTAAGTGCCAACTCATTCCTTCGGGCGCACTGTCGAGATTCGTATGACAAGCATAGAGGGCGATGTTGTGGCGAATGGCTCGTTCGACACAGCGTTCGATATAGTTCGACGAATTGAATCGTTTGAGCGGGTGAAACACGATCGGATGATGGGTGATAATCAGATCGCAGCCCTCACGCTCCGCTTCATCCATCACCTCATCGGTAACATCAACAGCCAGCAGGGCTTTGTGTACCTGCGCATCGGGATGTCCGACGATCAGCCCTGCATTGTCGTAAGATTCTTGCAGCGAGAGAGGTGCAAACTGCTCGAGGATACTTGTTATCTCCTTGATTTTCATTTGGATGATCTAAAATAGGGATTGCTCGTAGAAAGCAAATAATTCACCGGTTCCGTCGTTGTCCTTTTTTTTGCGATGGGATTTCTTGGGTGTTGTTGCTTTGCTCTCTTCTGTGCCCTCTTCAACGATCTTGATCACCGCCTTGTCTGTTTTGCGACGGGGCGTGCGCGGCGTGTCGTCTGCGGGCTTCTCGGTGAGTAGATCCTCCGGTGTGGATTTCAACTCTTCGCGCACCTCCAGAAGCATTGCGCGCACACGCTGCAACCGCTCTTGCAACTCCATTTCGCGAGATATGCGATTGTTGCCCTGATGTTGCTTCAGGGCTTTCTTAGCTCCTTCGAGTGTCATGCCCTGCTCCTTGACCAGATGATAGATGAGTTTCAGATTCTCTACATCCGCGGGTGTGAAGAGCCGATTGCCTTTTTTGTTGCGTTTGGGGCGGATCACGCTGAATTGGGATTCCCAGTGGCGGAGAAGCGACGCATTCACATCGAACATCTCGGCGACTTCGCCCATTGAATAAAAGAGTTTTTCTGCCATAATCTTCTATTGTTTAACTATCCTCAACGAATTTGGATACATATTGTTTATTCTGTTGCCGATTCTTTTTACGAAGCCGAGGGCTTGCCCTTTGGCGCATACGAGATTAACACCCTCCACAAATTGCGAGGCCTCCACCTCCTGCTTGCGCAGAAATCGAAGTGCATCTTCCGCATTGAGTTCAGTGGCGGGGACTGCCTTGCGATTTAAGCCGCAAAATAGAGCCAAGGCGGGGTCGGGCTTGAGTAATCCCTTGAAGACCTGCCCCATCTCCACTCCTGAGGTGATCACCGACAACGACTCTGCAAGTTGCCGCACGGCATCGAATTGCGCGGTGTAGTAGCCGTAGCAGCCATCGCCGATAGCGGCGAAACACATAAATTCGGGTTGTGCAACCCAGCGTTCCAACTCATGCAACGTGGCGCGGTCTATTGTGGTGAAGATCGTCTTGCGTGGCTTTGGCGTGCGCGTTTTGCCCCCTGCATCGTGCGCCTTGCGAGCCACGGCGGCAAAGAAACCTTCGCTTTTGGTCTTGTGCGGAAAGAATCGGAAGGTCTGAAACGCACCCACACGACCACACCTCACACCCCACTGTTCGTCTACGTCAATCGACTCCGACTCAACCACTTCGTCTGCCGCCCATGCGGATAACTCAGCGAGGATCTCTTCGTCCTCCGTGTGGTTGAAGGTGCAGGTGCTATATACTAAGGTACCCCCCGCCTTGAGCGCGTGCCATGCCTCGTGTAGAATTTCCGTTTGACGTGCGGCACACAACTGAACGATATTTTCGTTCCACTCCGAGCGAGCCTCTTCTGTTTTGCGGAACATGCCTTCGCCGGAGCAGGGTGCATCTACCGCTACGACATCGAACCAGCCTTGGAATTGAGCGAGGTGTTTGGGTTCGTTGGTGGTGACGGCCACATTTCCCAAGCCCCACTTGCGGACGTTGTCGGCTAATACGGATGCCCGTCGACGATCTATTTCGTTGGCAACTACCAGCCCCTCCGCTCCGACAAGAGTGGCATAGAGAGTGGTTTTACCTCCGGGTGCCGCACACAGATCCAGCACACGTCGTCCCTGCATCTCTAAATTACCAAGCAGGTGACCCACAAACTGAGACCCGGCCTCTTGCACATAATAAGTTCCCGCATGGAAATCACTGTCCAGCGTAAATTGTGGCCGCTCATCCAGATAGAGGCCGTAGCGGCTCCAAGGCACAGCCTCCCCTGCGGGCTTTGCTGTTATCTTATACGGATTATAGCGCACGGAGGTAGGAGCCGCCGAATCGAGAGCCGCACAAAGTGCACTCCCCTCCGTTGCTCCCAGATCATACGCGATTCGATCGACAAATTGTTCGGGCAGGGGTATCATGTTTACTTATTTGTTTTTGCCACACGGATCTCCTCCAGCCGGCCACATATTTTTTCGAGCACCACGGGATTGCTGACAAAATCTTCGTGATCCTTGTCTATGACCAGCACCTCTCCGTCATAACCGGTCTCGATCCATGTGTTGTACTTCTCGTTCAGCCGTTTTAGATACTGCTCGTCGATATTCATTTCGTATTCTCGCCCGCGCATACGAATCTGTGAAATCAGCGTCGGCACACTCGCTTTGAGGTAGATCAGCAGATCGGGTTTTGGAATAAGGTTCGTGACCAGCCGAAATGTCTTCATGTAGGTTTCGATGTCACGTGTGGACATGAGCCCCATTTGATGAAGGTTGTCGGCGAAGATGTGGGCATCCTCATAGATTGTGCGATCCTGAAAAATATCTCCGGTGCCATCGGCCAGCATATCCATGGTTTGCTGAATGCGACTGCCGAGAAAATAGATCTGAAGATTGAACGACCAGCGGTTCATGTCTTCATAAAAATCGCCGATGTAGGGATTGTTCTCCTCTTCGTAATAGGCCTTTGCTCCGTAGTGTTTGGTTAGGATCTGCGTGAGAGTGGTCTTCCCACTGCCGATATTTCCTGCTATTGCAATATACATAACTATGTTTGGGTTTTTTATATTCTATAAGGATGTAAAGTTTTTTATCTCATCCGCCACGCGTCGGTCATTGGTCATGCGTGGCACTTTTGTTTTTTTGCGTGTGCGCAGCCAACTCAAAAAACGCCCCGGTGCAACCACCGTGATACGAGGTTTGTCGAGCGTGGTTTTGCGCTTGGCATCGTAATCCGAATTCACAGCTCGCAAGGTGTTGTCCAGCAACTCGGTAAATGCGGTGAGATCGGCCGGCTCAACAGCAAATTCCAAAATCCATTCGTGTGCACCCCGAATGTCGAGGCTCATGTAGCACGGGGCCACCGTGTATTCCGCAACCACCGCACCGGTCTGTCGGCAGGCGACAGACAAGGCTTTGTCTGCGTTGTCGACGATCAACTCCTCGCCGAACACATTGATATATTGGCGTGTACGCCCTGCAAAACGAATTCTGTATGGGTTAGTCGAGGTGAATAACACCGTATCGCCGATTTCGTAACGCCACAAACCGTTGTTCGAGGTGATCAGCAGGGCGTAGATCTCTCCGCACTTCACCCCTTCCAGTGGGACGATATTTTTTTCTTGGCGAAACTCAAAGAACGTTCCGTAGTCAAGCATCAGCAACATGTCGTCACGCGACGGATCGTCGGCAATGGCGAAAAATCCTTCCGAGGCGTTGTAAGTCTCCATATACCGCATTTCGGACGAAGGAATCAGCATTTCGAACGCCTTGCGGTAAGAGGTGAACTCCACCCCTCCGTGGGCAAACATACAGAGGTTGGGCCACACCTCCAGTAAATTGTTTTTGCCCGTATATTGTAATACGCGGTGCATCAATGCTAAATTCCATGATGGCACACCGGCAAAAGCCGTAATGTTCTCTGTTGCACATTCGCGACAGATGCGATCCACCTTTTCGTCGAAATCGGGGATGATGGCCGTTTGTGTGCGGGGTGCCCGAAACCAACCACTCCAAAAAGGCGTTTCGTGGATCAGAATTGCCGAGAGATCCCCGATCAGATTCCCGTTTTCGGAATTACACGAACCGCCGAGTGTGAGTGTCTTCCCGTCGAAAACCTTCGACTTCGGGTTGTTCGTTGCGAAGATCGTGGCCACATCACGCATACCCAGTGTGTGGTTCCACCACAACGACTCCCGTGTCACGGGAATATATTTGCTGCGATCGGAGGTGGTTCCCGATGAACGGGCATATAGCCGGACACGCCCCTGTGCCGCCACATTGCGCGCACCCTCTAACATCCGTCCGATATAGGGTTTGAAGGTCTCGTAATCGAAGGTCTCGACCATGGACTGAAACTGTTCGACGGACTTCACCTTGGCCAGATTATATCGCCAGCCGAATTCCGTGCCTCGTCCGTGTTTAATCAGGTATTTCAAAATATGCTCCTGCACCTCCACCGGATTGCGGCGGAAGTAGTCGATCGCTAAGTCTCGACGGGCAAAATACCCTCTTAAAAGTAGACTTCTGACCGACACACCCTTGCTAATTAAAGAAATAACCGACTTTCCCCACCGAGGCCGGCATGGCAAACACCACTACCCGATCGTATGCGTTAATCGCCATGTTGTCCACCGCAATAAAAACCTTGTCTCCCCGAACGATGCCGCCGATGATCGTATCTTCGGGTAGCCCCATATCCTTGATGCGGCTCTTGGTGGCAGGAGAGTTGGGCTTCACGATAAATTCCAATACTTCGGCATCGCTACCCGTAAGGCATTTGATGGCCTGCACATCGGTAGACATCGTGAATCGGAAAATATTAGATGCTGTTACCAATTTCTTGTTAATGATCGTATCAATACCGATGCTCTCGGCAAGGTTGATATAATTCATGTTTTCGACCTCAGCAATCACCTTTTTTACCCCCATGCGCTTGGCAAGCATCGCCGCCAGAATATTGGTCTCGCTACGTCCTGTCACCGCCACAAAGGCATCCATGTTCGATAGCCCCTCTTCCATCATGGCCTCCGTATTGCGCCCGTCTTCGTTGATGATGAGTGTCTTTTCCAGCGTTTCAGCCAGTCGATACGCTTTTTCGGCATTGTAGTCTATCAATTTGATGTTCACTTCGTCCTGCAACTCCATAGCAATACGAATGCCAATGCGCGAGCCTCCGAGGATCATCATGTTCTTGATCTCGATGTTGGACTGTCCGGAGAACTCCATGGCTGTTTTCACTGCATCTTGTCGCGCAATGATGTAGACCACGTCGTCTTCCATGAAATGCTCTCCTTTGCTGGGGATGATAGTCTGTCCACCACGGGTGATGGCCACAGCACGATAATTCAAGGGGGCTTGGTCGTCATCGAAACCGCTCAATTCTTGCCCCACAAGTGGTGAGGCCGGTTCCAGACGAAATACGACAAGGGAGAGTTTACCACTCGAAAAATCGACATATTCGGTTGTCGAGGTGTGCCCTAATAGGTTGATCACCTCGCGTGCCGCCACCTTCTCCGGATAGAACAGGTAGTCGATACCCATCTCGATGAACATCTCCTTGTTGTTGGGCTCGAGGTATTCGTTGTTGTCGATGCGGGCAATGGATTTCTTAGCACCTAACTGCTTGGCAAGCATCGCCGCCACGATGTTGCTGTTCTCCTCGTGGTTGACGGCAATAAACAGATCACATCGCCGCACGGCCGCCTTGCGCAACACGGCAAAGGTCGTGGAGTTTCCCTCAACGGTAATTACGTCGGCCAAACTGCCAACGTCGGTCAGTAATTTCTGATCGCCGTCGATGATGGTGATGTCGTGGCCATTGCCACTGAGCATCTTAGCCAGATGACTGCCCATTTCTCCTGCACCTGCAATAACGATTTTCATAGAGTATGTCGCGTTTTATTCGATCTTTTACGTTTGTTCTCCTCTCTTATCCGGTCTATCGGACGGTAAAAACAAGAGATTGAGCACTATTTTTGCAATATATCTTACAAATGTATACATTTGTCCCCGAACGCCCAAAAAATTGGTTCTTAAAATCAAATTATTATGCCAACGTGGTTAATTGTGATCTTGTTTTCTATCCTTTTCGTCGGTCTCTTTGTATTAGGAATGTCGCTGACCCTGATATTCAAAGGGCATAACATCGATTCGGAGATTTCGACGAACAAAAATATGCAGAAACTCGGCATCCGTTGTGCCGTGCAGGAGTCGCGTGAAGATACGGGACAGGTGGACTGTGCCGATGTGGGCTGTTCGGGCAACTGCGCCGCCTGCGACGTGGAGGAAAATCACAAAAAAGAGGAGACTGCAAAAACCGTTTAGGCTTTTGGATTCATTACAATTTGCAGAACTTCGAACGACAGACAAACCACGGATTGCGGAGATCCTCCTCGTTGTAGCGAAATGCTGCGTTGTCGGGGAGTGAGCGTAGATTGCCTCCGGCTTCGGAGAGAATTAACTCGCCAGCTGCTGTGTCCCACTCATACGTATGTGTCGTGCGCACATAGTAATCCACGACACCCTCGGCTAACAAGCAAAATTTGTAGGAACTACCCTGCTCCACAACCTCCAGATCCGGGCAACGTTTGCGTAACTCCTCGATGTGGGCGGCTGTTTCGGCTGTCTGGTGCGAGCGGGAAACGGCGACACGCTGTCGTACATTACCCTGCTCGGTGAGCGGTAACCTGCGCCAGTCCTCGACAATTTGCTCGTAAGTGTAGTCGGCGTTGTCGGTGGGCGCGATATGCTCCTTGAGGAAGGAACCGCCTTCGTGCAGGGCAACATAGATTTTTTCGAAATAAGGAACATATATAACGGAGATGATACATGCGTTGTCCGCCATCAAGGCGATGTTGACCGTAAATTCGTTGTTGCCTTTGATGAATTCGACGGTGCCGTCGAGGGGGTCTACCAGCCAAAAAAGTTCCCAATTCCGACGTTCGTCATAGCGCATTTCACGCCCCTCTTCGCTCAAAATAGGGATGCGGGTGTGCCCTAAATACTCTTTTATAGTGTTGTGTGCCAGACGATCGGCCAGCGTAATGGTGTGATCGTTTTTGAGGCTTATATCGTAATCTTCCGGATTTTTATAGACCTTCATAATGGCGGCTCCGGCTCGAATGGCGGCATTGAAAATTTTTGGCAACAAATACCTATTCACCTTCTCGTTTATCATTATTACGCTATTTTTGACATTGTAAAGATAGGGATAATTTGTGAGTTTGTGAAATATTTCACACATGGTGAAAAGAAAATGCAAAAAAATGCAAGAATGTTTGTTTGTAAGATATTTATGAGTATATTTGCACCTCAGTTTCATGTTAAAACACATACAATCTAATTAAATGTACGTTATAGTAGAGATTGCAGGTCAGCAGTTTAAGGCTGAAAAGGGTCGGAAGCTCTATGTTCACCGTCTTCCAGGCGAAGAAAATTCGTCGGTGAGCTTCGACAAAATCCTGTTAACAGACAACGACGGTCAGGTCAAAGTAGGTGCACCTGTAGTAAAAGACACCTCGGTAAAATGCAAGATTCTTAAGCATCTCAAGGATGATAAAGTCCTCGTGTTTAAGAAGAAACGCAGAACCGGTTATCAAAAACAAAACGGTCACCGTCAGTTTTTGACTCAGATTCTTGTGGAAGAAATTGTTGCATAACCCCTTAAAATCAGAAAAGCATGGCACACAAGAAAGGTGTAGGTAGTTCGAAGAACGGTCGTGAGTCTGAGAGCAAGCGACTCGGCGTGAAATTGTTCGGCGGGCAGTTTGCAAAGGCAGGCAACATCATCGTTCGTCAGAGAGGTACGGTTCACAATCCCGGTGAAAACGTGGGCATTGGTAGAGATCACACACTCTTTGCATTGGTCAACGGTACGGTCGAATTCTGCAAGAAATCGAGCGGCAGATCTTATGTAAGCATTACTCCCCTATCGGAGTAATCGTTATAGAACGCAAAAATGAAAGAGCGACTGTTGCAGTCGCTCTTTTTTTGTACCTATGTGTCGGGGGAGATCCCTCTAATGGATCAAACAGTAATTCTTGTTGGATGCGTCCACGCTCCTCGAGTTTATTGAGAGTATACAGGAAGCACAATGCCCGATCCTCGAGCTTGTCGAGAGGTCGCAAGGTATACTGGAAACACAATACACGATCCTCGAGCCTGTCGAGAGGTCGCAAGGTTACGGT
>JAVXCD010000003.1:0-30848 GCA_036659655.1 Alistipes sp. | reverse complement strand
CAAACGGCTCTGCACTTGCTGTTTCAGAGATGAAAATTTTAGCGGTTTTTGTGGCCGTGATGTTGCAAGCAACATTCGCTGTCATTTTCCAATCGAAGTCGGCGGGCACCTTCAGATCGGCGATTGTTCCGGACGTCTCCTCCTCAGGAAGTGTGTTCGGCATTTTTTCCATACACCCCGTAAAGCCAAATAGCATGACGGTTGCCAGTAATAGAATAAGATTTTTCATATTGTCGGTATTTTTGATGATTTCTGTTAGTAAGCGTTTGTGTCAAAGGTATGTAATATAATTCGAAAACAACACAAAATAGCCCAATTTTCACCATTTTAATAAAAATTATTTACAAAATGGCCTTTAAACGCCCTCTGCCCCTCAATTATTTAGAAACTGTTTGAATTTGTTACCGAAGTTATTTTAGAGCTATTTTTGTTCCTGTTTTTGTGCTGTAAATCCGATTTTAGCGGGCTAAATGAGGATTTATAGGGCGAAAACAGGGGCGAAAACAGCCGAAAAGAACGAGATTAATAAATTTAAAACAGCTTCTTAGACCGTGTAAAATGCAATTTAGTCGTTTTGCATCTATTTTTCGCTTCGTACCAATAACTTGTGACAATAATTATTATCTTTGCATTATCATGATTGAGCAGATAAAACAAAACCCCAGACTCAAAAAGTTCGTTATCGGACTCATCTCCCCAGATAATCATCCGCGTCCGCGTTGGTGGGTGCGGTGGTTCGTGACCCCCTTCATCCACACAAGGGGCAGAGGTTCCCTGATTTGCCGGCATGCCCGTGTCGATATATTCCCATGGAATAAATTTGTGTTGGGCGCAAAAGCCATTGTCGAAGATTTCGCTGTGATCAACAACGGCGCAGGCGACTTGCTGATCGGCGAGGGGGTGCGCATCGGCATCGGTTCGGTGGTGGTGGGACCGGTTACCCTCGGTAAATACGTGGGCATCGGACAGCACGCATCCATACAAGGCTTGAATCATGGGTATCAAGACATTCACACCGATCTGAATATGCAACCGCTCGACAAACGCATCATCGTGGTGGGTGATTACACCTATATTAATACGAATGTAGTGGTGGTGGCCGGTGTGACCATCGGCGAGCACTGCATGATCGGTGCCGGGAGCGTGGTGACCAAAGACATTCCTTCATACTGCGTGGCGGTGGGCAATCCTGCGCGCGTGATCAAACAATACGACTTTGCGAAAAACGAGTGGGTTAAAGTGTAGAAAAATCCATTCCCACAAAAAAGTCGTCCCGTGCCCATGAAGATTCTGATCACATACCAAGCTCAGACAGATTCAGACAATCCGTTTGTCCGCACTCTCGCCAGAGAGTTGGTGGCGATAGGCTATGATGTCTCCTGTTCGGTGACGCGGTTTTGGCAGGCAGCCGAGCAATACAATGTCATCCATGTGCAGTGGCCGGAGGAGTTGTTCCGATGGCAGAATCCCACGGATGCACAGCTCGCGGAGTTGGAACAGTTGTTCGCAAGGTTGCACGCGAAAGGCACTCCGATCCTCTACACCCGTCACAATGTACAACCACATTACGGCGATCCGCAAGTTGTTAAGGCCTATCGACTGGTGGAGCAATATGCCGATGTAATCGTTCATTTAGGCAAATACAGTCAAACTGAATTTCTCGCCACACATCCGGCCTCCGAGCAGCGACACGTGATTATTCCACACCATATATATGATCAAAGTTACGATCTGAGTCTCGCGCGCGGGGAGTGTCGGCGGCAGTTACACATCCCCAACGATCGGTTTGTGATCCTTGCGTTCGGAGCGTTTCGTCACAACGCAGAACGCAGACTGGTCTGGCGGGCGTTCCGGGCATTCCCGCATAAAAACAAATATCTGTTAGCTCCACGACTACTTCCCTTCGCAGAACAGCCACCGTCCTATTTCTCGTGGAGAAAGCGACTACTGAGCCGCATAGGTTATTATGTGACCCGTCTTATCTCCCGCTGGCTGGCTTGCAGGGTGGTCGCGGAAAATGAATTGGTGTCACAAGAGGAACTCCCCATCTACCTGAATGCCTGCGACGTAGTCTTCATCCAGCGCACAGAACTCCTCAATTCGGGCAACCTTCCATTGGGTCTGCTTTTTGGTAAGGTGATTGTGGGACCCGACTGTGGCAACATCAAGGAGATGCTCGTGGAAACGGGTAATCCGGTTTTTGATTCACACCAACCCACATCGGTTGATCGTGCCTTGGCAGAGGCCTATCGCCTCGCGGCAACCGACAAGGGGGCACAGAATAAAGCGTATGCACTCCTTCATTTAAGCGTCCGCCACATTGCAGAGATGTACGGAACATGCTACGATCAACTCTTCAAAACAACTACCCATGCAGGAGAATAATCGTACGGTGAAGCAACAGCTCCTCTCGGGAATCTTCTACTCGTCGATTGCCAAATATGCGGGCATCGTAGTGACGCTGGTGGTGTCGGGGGTGCTGGCACGCCTATTTACCCCCTCAGAATTCGGTGTGGTGAGTGTCGCTACGGTCATCATCGCTTTTTTTGCCATCTTCAGCGACTTGGGCATCGCACCGGCCGTCATCCAGCACAAACAACTCAACGAGCGGGATCTGAGTAATATTTTCTCGTTGACGGTGTGGTCGGGTGCCGTGATGGCCGGATTGTTTTTCTGTCTCTCCTCGCTCATTGCGACGTACTACGGAAATCCCGATTCTCTACTGACAATTTGCCGCATCTTGTCGGTGAATCTGTTTTTTGCCTCGGTCAATATCGTGCCGAATGCCTTGATCCAGAAAGATAAACGGTTCAAATTCGCCGCCATGCGCTCGTTGGTCGTGCAAATTGCGGGTGGTACGGTGGCCGTGGTGGCCGCCCTGTCGGGTGTGGGGATCTACGCCCTGCTGATCAACCCGATTTTTTCGAGTGTCGCACTCTTTGTCATCAACTATCGCCAGCACCCGCTTGCGGTACGCCTGCATGTAGAGCGCGCCTCGCTGATGAAGGTCTTTTCGTTCTCAGCCTATCAATTCAGTTTTCAGATTCTCAACTACTTCAGCCGCAACCTTGACCGCCTGCTGATGGGTCGCTATATGGGCATGTCACAGCTTGGTTTCTACGACAAATCCTACCAGTTGATGATGTATCCGCTGCAAAATATCGCCTACGTCATCTCACCCGTCATGCACCCTGTTTTCTCGGAGATGCAGCACGATTTGGGCAAACTCTCGGAGAGTTATCTCAAGGTAATTCGCGTGCTGGCCTTCATCGGTCTGCCTTTGTCGGCGGTACTCTTTTTTACGGCACAGGAGCTGATTCTGCTGATCTTCGGACCGCAATGGATTGCGTCGATTCCCGTGTTCCGGATTCTATCTCTGTCTGTGGGCATTCAGATTGTGCTCTCTACGTCGGGGGCGATCTTCCAAGCGGCCAATGCCACCAAGATGCTTTTCTATTGCGGACTTTTCTCCTCAACACTCAATGTGATCGCCATCTGTGTCGGCATTTTTGTCTTCGGCACGCCGGAAGCAGTGGCCGCCTCGATCTGTATCTCCTTTTTTATTAACTTTGTACAGTGTTACTACGCCATGTTCCGGCAGACGTTCCACGTTTCGTGGATGCCTTTCTGGCGAAGTTTCCTGTCGCCACTGTTGCTGACAGGCCTGCTGTGCATGCTACTTTTCCCACTTTCTGCCTTACTGCCCTCGCAGAACAACCTGCTGTCGTTGGTGCTGAAAAGTGGTGTGGGGCTACTGGTATGGGGCTGTTACATTCAACTGGGTGGGGTGTATGACATACGAGGGAAAATAGTTGAACTGGTTCACAAACTAAAATAAACAACATGAACGGATTGTTTGTAGTTTTTCACGGCTTCTCGGAGCACAGCGGCATCAGCAAGAAGATTGCCCAGCAACGGGATGCACTGATCCATAACGGTATAGAGATGCACTTGTGCTATGTCGACCGGGCGGAAGATGGTTCACAACGACGCATGATCGACGGACAGGAGATCGAGAATTACGGGTGTGGACTGCGAGCCAAAATCAACAAACGATTTTCGTTCCACTGTGTGACCCGCTACATTCAGGAGCATGGCACTCACTTTGTTTATATACGCTACGACCACAATGCCAATCCGGCGTTACTCTCGTGGTTCAGGCAACTTAAGATGGTGGGGGTGAAGATTATACTGGAAATTCCGACCTATCCTTATGACCTCGAATACGAGGGGCAGTCGCTCAGTATGCGCCTGCGCTTGCAGCTGGATCGTTGTTTTCGCCGCTGCGTAGCCGACTATGTGGATCGGATCGTCACTTTTTCCGACCATGCGACGATCTTCGGTCGTCCCACAATCCGCATCTCCAACGGCATAGACTTCGCGCAGATCAAACTCAAAGAGCATCAAAACGACACTTCGAAGACGTTGCGGCTCATCGGCGTGGCCAACATCCACCGCTGGCACGGCTTCGATCGCGTGTTGATGGGGCTGGCGGAGTACTACCGCGAGGCTCGCGACACGGCTGTGAAGTTTCAGATCATAGGCGATGGCGGCGAGGAAGAGATGACGGAGTTCAGGCGGTTGATCGACGACCATAATCTGGGCTCTTCTGTCTCGTTGCTCGGCCCCCTGTCGGGGGAGGCTCTCGATGCACAATTTGAACAAGGCGATTTTGGTATCGGCAGTCTGGGGCGACATCGCAATGGCATCACGAAGATCAAAACCCTAAAAAACAGAGAGTATGCCGCTCGCGGTATCCCGTTTGCCTATTCCGAAACGGACGATGATTTCGACGGAATGCCCTACGTGCTGAAAATTCCCGCCGATGAAACACCTGTCGACATTGAACAGTTGATTGCATTTTATCACCACCAGCCGTATACCGCCGCCGACATCCGCAACTCCATCCGGCACCTTTCGTGGGATCAACAGATGAAGACCGTGGTCAACGAACTGGCTAAGATCGAATAAGACAATGGACGCTCCGTTGAAAATAGCCTACTGCATACCCTCGCTCTACTACCCCAGTGGCATGGAGCGGGTGTTAACCTTGAAAGCCAACTACTTCGCCGAAAAATTCGGTTATGAGGTCCACATCATCCTGACCGACGGCCGCGAAAAGGCACCTTACTATGCGCTGCATCCGGCAGTTGTTGTGCATCAGCTGGGTATCAACTACGATGAGATGTACGGCTGGCCGCTTCCCAAGCGCATCGTCGGCTATTTTCGCAAGCAACGGCTTTTCAAGCAACGCTTGGATCAATGTCTCAACGAGGTGAAACCCGACATCACGCTCTCCCTGTTGCGGCGCGACATCAACTTCGTCAACCGCATGAGGGATGGAAGTATGAAGTTGGGCGAGATCCATTTCAACAAGTCAAATTACCGGGAGTTTAGTGACAATCGGCTGCCGCTCTTTGTACAGAAATTAGTGAGGCGTTATTGGATGGGGCAACTGATCCGGCAACTGCGCCTCTTGAAACGGTTTGTCGTCTTGAGCCACGAAGATGCAGCTGAATGGACGGAACTCAACAACGTGACGGTCATCCACAACCCCCTGTCATTCACACCTGAACGGCAGTCGGACTGCTCGTCAAAACAGGTGATTGCTGTGGGACGCTATGTGCCGCAGAAAGGTTTCGACCGACTGATTCCGGCATGGAAAATCGTGGCCGCGCGTCATCCCGACTGGACGTTGCGTATCTATGGTGATGGCATGCGGGAGACGTTGCAGCATCAAATCGACTCGTTGGGGATCACCGCCTCGTGCCTATTGGAGCATAGCACACCCGATATTGCCGATAAATATTGCGAGAGTTCAATTTTTGTACTTTCCTCTCGTTTCGAAGGTTTTGGTATGGTCATCACCGAGGCGATGGCTTGTGGTGTGCCACCCGTGTCGTTCACCTGCCCTTGCGGGCCGCGCGACATCATTCGTGACGGCGAAGACGGTTTGCTGGTGGAGAACGGGAATATCGAAGAGCTGGCGGACAAGATCTGCTACCTCATAGAGCACGACCCGGAGCGGAAAGAGATGGGGCAGCGTGCCCATCTGAATGTGGAACGATTCAAGATCGAACACATTGCACAACAATGGAAGGAGTTATTTGAGTCTCTCATAAAACAGAAATCGCGATGACAGCTGTAACTATTATCTTTTGGATTGCCGCCGGGGTGGTCTTCTACACCTACTTGGGCTATGGCCTGCTGCTCTTTGTTTTGGTGAAAATCAAGGAGTGGTTCTCGCCGCCCCGACACCGCGAACTGCCCGACGTACTGCCTGCGGTGACGCTCCTCATTGCCGCCTACAACGAGGAGGCTGTGGTAAAGGCAAAGATGGAGAATTGCCGTAGCCTTCGCTATCCCAATTTACACATTGTCTGGATCACCGACGGCTCCACAGACCGCACCAATACTCTGTTGGCGGAGTATGCCGATGTGCAGATCCTCTTCGAGGCGAAGCGTGGCGGCAAGACCGCGGCACTCAACCGCAGCATCGACTTCCTCACCACCCCTCTTGTGGTCTACACCGATGCCAACACCATGCTCAATGCGGATGCTATTCGCGAAATCGTACGTCAATTTCAAGATCCGGCTGTGGGCTGTGTAGCGGGCGAAAAGCGGGTTTTAGATAAGGAAAACGCCACCGCCACGGCGACCGAAGGCATCTACTGGAAATATGAATCGAAGCTCAAAGAGTGGGATTTCCGCCTCTATTCGGCCGTCGGCGCAGCCGGTGAACTCTTCGCGGTGCGGCGTGATCTATACCGTAAATTACCCAACGACACACTGCTCGATGATTTCGTGCTCTCCATGCAAATTGCAGGACAGGGTTACAAAATTGCCTACTGCAAGCAGGCTTACGCCATGGAGACCCCCTCGGCCGACATGGTGGAGGAGGGCAAGCGCAAGGCTCGCATTGCCGCCGGAGGCCTGCAATCCATCGGACGGTTACTACCGCTACTCAACCCGTTTCGCTACGGGGTACTCGCATTTCAATACTTTTCTCATCGCGTGCTGCGCTGGTCACTGACTCCGGTGCTGTTGGCGGCACTGCTGCCGTTGAACATCGCATTGGTTGCAGGAGGTGCGGAGCATACTCCCCTCTATACGTTGCTGCTGCTGTTGCAGGGTGTGTTTTACGCTGCGGGGTTCACGGGAGCGTGGCTCGCCCGTCGCGGCATAAAAAGCAAGGTGCTCTTTGTTCCCTATTATTTTCTGTTCATGAACCTCAATGTATTCAAAGGGGTCGGCTATTTGGTGAAAAACAATGGGCAGGGTGCATGGGAGAAGGCTAAACGCGCCTAAGAAGCTGTTTACCTATTCGTAAATTTGTATTCGTAAGAAAAAAAACATATATTTGTAATGGAGTAAATTTGGTCAAAATGAAGAATATAACCTTAAATCCATCGGATTATAAAATTCTTGTAGTAGATGATATAGCGACCAACGTCATGTTGCTAAAGGCAGTGCTGGGAAGAGCAAAGTACACGATTGTCACGGCTACAAGTGGCGAGGAGGCACTCGAAAAGACGGTCACAGAGAATCCCGACCTGATTCTGTTAGACATTATGATGCCCGATATGGATGGTTATGAGATGATTCGCCGACTGAAGGCCGATCCTGCACACGACAGCATCCCTGTGATTTTCCTCACGGCACTTCACAACCCGGAAGACATCATCAAAGGCTTCAAATTGGGTGCCAGCGACTACATTTCGAAGCCCTTCAACCACGAAGAACTCATCACCCGCGTGGCGCATCACATCTTCATTACTGCCGCACAGCGCACCATCACCGCGCAACGCGACCAACTGAAGGACACCATCGAGGCGCGCGACAAAATGTACTCGGTCATCGCTCACGATCTCCGCTCCCCTATCGGCACAATCAAGATGATCTTCAACATGTTGGCTTCAAATGTCAACTTGGAATGTGTCGGCGAAGACAATTTAGAAATGATTCAGATGGGAAACGACATCTCGGAAAATACCTTTATGCTGCTGGACAACCTGTTGAAATGGACGAAGAGCCAGACGGGACGCATGAATACCGTTTTACAGGAGGCCGACATCTCGGAAATCGTGCTCTTTGCCAGCAAAACATCGGATTTGATTGCCCGTGTTAAAAATATTGAGTTGCAATTCCAGATTCCGGGTCCGATCAATGTGCAATGTGATGTCGACATGATCAAAACGATCATGCGCAACCTGCTGTCCAATGCAATAAAATATAGTAACGAGGGGAGTAAAATCATTATTTCGGTGGAGGATACCCCGACCCACGCACTGATTCGGGTGCGCGACTTCGGGCAGGGCATTTCCGAGGAAAACTTACCTAAGTTACTCAATCCAAATACACATTTCACCACCTACGGCACCAAAAACGAGGAGGGATCGGGATTGGGATTGCAGTTGTGTCTGGATCTCACGCGCCGCAACGGCGGCGAACTCACCGTCGAGTCGAAAGAAGGTGAAGGCTCCGTCTTCAGTTTCTCCATTGCCAAACAACAAACAGCTCCGCCCGAAGTACAACCGGCATCAAAAACCGAAGAGTAACCACCTGCCTGCCTAATCACTTTTCAGGTCCTTCGCTACCGTTCAGGATGGCACGCTGATTGCCTTTGCGACCTCTCGACAAGCTCGAGAATCGTAAATTGTGTCTTTTGTTGGGATCAAGATGAAATTCCGGTAGGAAAGAATAAATTAGACCCGAGGATCGTGTAGCGGTTTGCTCAAACAGGAAACGTTCACGATCCTCGAGCCTGTCGAGAGGTCGCAAAGACAATCAGCACCGTGTCTTTGCGACCTCTCGACAAGCTCGAGGATCGTGGGCTTTTGATTCATTCAGCATGATGCACAGTGATTTTGCGACCTCTCGACAAGCTCGAGGAGCGTGTGAAATTTTTATACTTCAAAAAATACAACAACAAAACGAAACAAAATCATTTTTTTTACGTATAAGTTTTAATTCATTGTATGTTGTTGAACGTAAGATTAAACTTTATATATGAAACTTTCACAATACGGGTATGATTTCGCCCCCGAACTGCTGGCGAAACACCCTACCATTAATCGTGATGAGTCTCGATTGATGGTTATCAACCGGGCAAAGGGCACCATCGAGCACCGCATCTTCAAAGACATTATCAACTATTTCAGCCCGAAAGATCTGTTTGTTTTCAACGACACCAAGGTATTCCCTGCGCGTCTGTATGGAAACAAGGAGAAAACAGGGGCCGAAATCGAGATTTTTCTGCTGCGCGAGTTGAATCGCGAACTGCGTTTGTGGGACGTGCTGGTTGATCCGGCACGAAAAATCCGTATCGGCAACAAACTCTACTTCGGGGACGACGACCTGCTGGTGGCCGAGGTGATCGACAACACCACCTCACGCGGACGCACCCTGCGGTTCCTGTTCGACGGCTCGTATGAGGAGTTCAAAGAGACCCTATTCAAGATGGGTGAAACCCCGTTGCCCAAGTGGGTTCGCGAGAAAGTGGAGCCCGAAGATGCCGAACGATACCAGACAATTTTCGCTGCGAAAGAGGGTGCTGTGGCTGCCCCAACGGCCGGTCTGCACTTCTCCAAACACCTGATAAAACGCATGGAGATCAAGGGTGTATCTAAAACATTTGTCACCCTGCATGTGGGGTTGGGGAACTTCCGCACCGTGGATGTTGAGGATCTCTCGAAGCACAAAATGGACTCCGAACAATTTTTCGTGGACGAGGAGGCAACACAGGCGGTCAACCACGCAAAAGAAAAGGGGCGCAGAGTGGTCGCCATCGGTACAACCGTCATGCGCACCCTCGAAACTGCCGTATCCACCAACGGCATGATCAAACCAATGGAGGGTTGGACCAATAAATTTATCTTCTGCCCTTACGAATTTACGGTAGCCAACGCCATGGTGACGAACTTTCATCTGCCCTACTCCACACAATTGATGATGGTTGCGGCATTTGGAGGCTACGACTGCATCATGAATGCCTATAAAATAGCCAAAGAGGAGAAATACCGATTTGGTACTTATGGAGATGCAATGCTCATTCTTTAAGAAATTTTCACTACCTTTGCGTTTATAAAACCCCTTCAATAATGGCATTAAGCAAAATTCTGTACGTGTGTCAAGACATCTCTCCCTATCTCCCCGAGACAGAGAGTTCCATGATTTGCCGCACGCTTTCGCAGGCTATGCAGGAGCGCGGCAACGAAATCCGCACTTTCATGCCTCGCTACGGGTGTATTAACGAGCGCAGACATCAACTTCACGAGGTGATTCGCCTGTCGGGCATGAATTTAATCATCGACGACAACGACCACCAGCTCATCATCAAGGTTGCCTCAATCCCCTCGGCACGTGTTCAAATCTACTTCATTGATAACGACGACTACTTTGTTCGCAAGGCGATATTGAAAGATGACAACAACAACGAGTTCAAAGACAACGACGAGCGCGCCATCTTTTTTGCCCGCGGCGTACTCGAAACAGTCAAGAAATTACGATGGACACCCTCGGTGGTGCACTGCCACGGATGGTTCTCCAGCGTGGTGCCGATCTATCTGAAACACGTATTTGCCGACGATCCGATTTTCAAAAATGTAAAAATTGTGCTTTCACTCTATGGCGACGGTTTTTCCAACGAGTTAAGTGCGGATTTTCGCACCAAAATAGAACACGAAGGCATTAAAGATAAAAATCTTACAATTCTCGACACCCCATCATACGAAAATCTCTGTCGTTTCGTTCTTGACTATGTGGACGGTGTTGTGGTGGGCTCAGAGACGGTTTCTCCGGAGGTACTCGCATGGGTGCGGAAAAGCGAAAAGCCGCTATTGGAGTATCAAGCACCCGATAGTGCCGATTTTTTCGATAACTATAATCGATTTTATGAAGAATTACAATAAATTTCGCCGAGCATTTCTGGCGACAGTTACATGGGTCACAGCCGGCGTTATAACACTTGTCGGATGTACCTCCGTAGATGACACCTTGGGGTTCGAGTACATTCCCGACAACCAAGAACTCAGGATAGGTACAGCCAGACTTGACGAAGCAAAACTGCTATTCGAAACCCGTCTCTATCAGACAGATTCGGTGGTCTCGTCCAACATCTCATACGGCTATTTCGGACAGGATCGCAACGACACCACGGGCATCCGTTCGGCAGGATTCTTGTCGCAATATTTGTGTGTGACGGCTGTGGATTCGGGTTATTTCGGCTATCGTCCGATTTTCGACTCCGCTCTGCTCCTGCTCTCCATTCAAGATCACGGTCGCGACACCCTCACTCCGCAAACTTTCAATGTCTACGAGGTGATCAGCAACGACTACCTCACCGAGGAGATGAAACTGCCCAATGGCACCACCAAGAAGAATGATTCGATTTTCTATTGCGGTTTCAACCCCGATCGCTATGTGGCGCAGGAACCGCTCTTCACCTTCACCTTCCCCGACGGACACAGCAGCGGCCCGATGAGCTCCTACGTCAGGATGGAACCGACACGGGCCGGTCGCGAATTTATCCGGCGCCTGATGATCAGCGACGGCACGACACCGGCCGACAAAGAGGTGAAATATTCGATTTACAAAAACAACAACGAATGGGTCAAGAAATTCAAAGGTCTCTACATCACCCCCTCCAGTGCTGCTACTGGCACTCTTTTCGCCACAGAACTAAGCACTTCCGGCTTTGCAATTTATGGGCGTAACCGCAGACAGACAGACCCCACGTTGATCAAAGATACGGTGGGTGCCATCTACAACTTCTACTACAAAGACGCAACAACCGGCAAACAGTCGATCAACATGGTGCGACACGACTACACCGGTACTACCATCCACCTCGCCGATGCCGTCGAGACGAACACCAGCCGCCCGCTCAGCGAGAAGATTTACGCGGCAGGCATGGGCGGTGTTATCTCGGAAATCACCTTTACAGAGGGTTTATTCAAGAGCATTGAGGCAATCATCGCCAAGGAAAATGCCGCCGATCCGGCTACAAATCGCCCGGAAGAGCACTATTCGTCGCTGGCATTCAACCAAGCCAAGTTGATGATCTACTTCTCGGAGAGTGATCACGATTGGACAAAGATCATCCCCGCAGAAATCACTCGCTGGATGAACTCTTCGATTTCTCGTCTGGGGCTCTATACCAACTACAAAAAATTAAAGGGCATCGACGATTACAACTACGTGTATGAGAAAAATTACGGCACAAAGTTGGCCTATGGCGGTTACATCAATCGCAGTCAGGGGTGCTACGTAATGAACATCTCCGCCTATCTGCAAGCCTTGTGGAACAGTTATTTGAAGGCAAAGAATGGGAATCCCTCCGCAAAGGTGGATCTGAGTAAATTAGAACACCGCAGCATCTATCTCGGCCCGGAGGCATACGGCATCTTCACACTTCCCCACACAACGGTGCAGGGTATGGGTTCCTCCGCCGAAGGCAAGGCCAATGCAATGAAGTTAGAGATCACCTATACAATGGTTAAATAGCAACAACATAACACAAAACAAAGCGACCTAAGTAATCTACTTAGGTTTTCGCTTTTTTGAGAAATAAGTAAATTTACGATGCAGGAAAATTTAGTAATTGTAGAGTCTCCCGCCAAAGCGAAGACCATCGAGAAGTTTCTCGGCAAGGATTTTATGGTAAAATCGAGTTTCGGACACATCCGCGACCTTGCAAAGAAAGATCTCGGAATAAATATCGGAAACGGATTCAACCCCACCTACGAGATTCCGAGCGACAAGAAGAAAGTCGTAGATGAACTTTCGAAATTAGCAAAAGAGACCAAGACCGTCTGGCTCGCATCCGATGAGGACCGCGAGGGAGAGGCTATTGCGTGGCATCTGGCCGAAGTGCTGGGGTTACCCGTAGACCAGACCAAGCGGATTGTCTTCCATGAGATCACCAAACAGGCGATTTTAGATGCAATCGAGAAACCACGCACCGTAAACATGAATTTGGTGAATGCACAGCAGGCTCGACGGATCTTGGATCGGCTTGTAGGATTTGAATTGTCGCCCGTTCTGTGGAAAAAAGTACGGCCATCGCTCTCGGCAGGCCGCGTGCAAAGTGTTGCCGTAAGGCTGCTGGTGGAGCGCGAACGCGAAATCATCGCTTTCAACTCGACACCCAACTTTCGTGTCGTAGCACAATTCTACCCCTCTCAGGATGAGAGTAAAACGCTTTTCAAGGCAGAGTTGTCCCATCGTTTCGAAACAAAGGAACAAGCACAGGCCTTTTTAACAAGTTGCATTGATACGACCTTCACCGTTGCCAAGGCAGAGGAGAAGCCGGCTCAACGTTACCCGGCACCGCCCTTCACCACCTCGACCCTCCAGCAGGAGGCGGGACACAAACTCGGCATGTCGGTATCGCAGACCATGTCGGTGGCACAGCACCTCTACGAGCAAGGTTTGATCTCGTATATGCGTACCGACTCGGTCAACCTGTCGAAACAGGCTCTGGTGCAGTGCAAGGAGGAGATCACAAAACTCTATGGCGAGAAATACTCGTCGTGGCAGAATTACAAGACTAAAACCAAGGGGGCACAAGAGGCACATGAGGCCATTCGTCCCTCCTATATTGATCGTTTGACGATCGAAGGAACCCCAGCGGAGAAGAGACTATATGACCTGATCTGGAAGCGCACGGTAGCCTCGCAAATGGTGCACGCAGAACTCGATCGCACCACGATTGCCATTGAGATGGAGGGATCTTTGCTGCAATTTGTCGCTACGGGCGAAGTAATCCGTTTTGACGGATTTCTGCGCCTCTATTCGGAATCTTCGGACGAAGAACCCGCAGAGCCGAGTGGCGAAGGACTTCTACCGAAAATGGCCAAGGGAGATAATGTGTTATTCACTCAGCTGACTGCTACCGAGCGTTTTACGGTGGCTCCGGCACGCTATAACGAGGCCTCACTGGTGAAGCGAATGGAGGAGTTGGGCATCGGACGACCTTCGACCTACGCTCCGACGATTACCACCATCATCAACCGCGGCTACGTGGTGAAACAGAGCAAAGAGGGGCAGAAACGCAACTACGTGCAATTGACACTGACGGGAAGTAAGATCGTAGAGAAGTTGATGAGCGAGAATTTCGGCAAAGAGAAAAACCGACTTTCCCCGACCGACATCGGCATGGTGGTGAACGACTATCTGGAAGCACAATTCAAACCGATCATGGATTACAACTTCACGGCGAACGTCGAAAAAGAGTTCGACCGCATTGCCGACGGCGACATTACATGGGATAAAATGATTGGTGGTTTTTATGAGCCGTTTCACAAGATGGTCGATGCGGCCATCGAAACGCAGACCGACAAATCCAATATGGGGCGCGAGTTGGGCTTAGACCCCAAAACAGGACGCATGGTGAAGGCGCGCATCGGCCGCTATGGCCCGATGGTCGAAATCCTTGGTGAGGCGGAGGAAAAAGGTCGTTTTGCGTCACTCAAAAAAGATCAACTTATCGAATCCATCTCGCTGGAGGATGCTCTGGCTCTCTTTGCGCTACCTCGAAAAGTCGGGGCACTCGACGGAGAAGATCTGATGGTGGGTCTTGGAAAGTTTGGTGCCTATGTACGCCACGGCAAGACATTCGCCTCGCTGGCCAAAACCGACGATCCCTACACAATCACCTGCGAGCGGGCTCTCGAATTGATGCAACAGCATCAGGAGGCCGCCAAAGTGGCAAATACCCCGCTCAAAAGTTTCACGGAAGATGCGGATATGTTGGTGAAAAACGGCCGTTACGGCCCCTATATCGCCTACAAAGGAAAGAACTATCGACTGCCGAAAGGGGCTCAACCCGAAGCCTTGACCCTTGAGGAGTGTCAGAAAATCGTAGCATCACAAAAAAAATAAATCGCGCATGAAAAAATTACTATGGACAGTCTTAGTGCTCGGAATGGCACTATCGGCTGCGGCTCAAAAACCGGAAGAGAAAACAAACACACAAAAGGGGTACACGTTTACCGACCTAAAAACGGTCAAAACGACCTCCGTAAAAGATCAAAGCCACAGTGGCACCTGCTGGTGCTACTCGACATTGTCATTTCTTGAAAGCGAAATCTTGCGTGCCGGAGGCGAGCCGACAGATCTTTCGGAGATGTGGATTGTCCGCAATATCTATTTCGAAAAGGCGGTGAAATACGCCCGCCTGCATGGTGATCTGAATCTGGCTGTCGGGGGACAGGCGCACGATGTCATCCATGGCATTCGAGACTACGGCATTGTACCGCAAGAGGTGTATCCGGGGCTCAATTACGGCTCTCCCAAACCCTATTTCAACGAGATTGATGCCGTGATCAAGGCTTATATGAATGCTGTGATCAAAGGACAACAGGGTGGAAAACTCTCAACAGCATGGCAGCAGGGATTGAACGGTATTTTGGATGCTTACTTCGGTGTTATGCCAGAGAAATTCAACTACCAAGGCAAGGAATACACTCCTCAGACCTTTGCGGCCTCCTTGCCGATCAATACGAACGACTATGTGGAGATCTCCTCGTTTACCCACCATCCTTTCTACGAAACCTTCATCATGGAGGTGCCCGACAATTGGGCGTGGGGCACCGTCTACAACCTTCCGCTGGATGAGATGATGGCTGTGGTGGACAACGCACTGGCCAACAACTACACCGTAGGTTGGGGCACGGATGTCAGCGAAAAGGGATTCAGCCGCAGCAAGGCCGTCGGCATCATCCCCGAAGCCGATGTAGAAAGTATGGGCGGCTCGGAGGCTGAAAAATGGGGTAAACTGACCGCAGCCGAGAAAGAGGCGGCTCTCTATAAATTCGACAAACCGGGCAAGGAGAAAGTCATCACACAAGCCTTGCGTCAAGAGGGTTTCGACAACTATGCCACCACCGACGACCACGGCATGGAGATCATGGGAACTGCCGTGGATCAGAGTGGTAACCCCTACTTCAAAGTCAAAAACTCGTGGGATATACGCCCACCCTACAATGGATATTTCTATTTTTCGCGTCCATTCGTTGCCTACAAAACGATCTCGGTAATGGTTAATAAAAATGCTGTTCCGAAAGAACTTCGCAAGAAATTAGGGTTGTAAATAATACTTTCCACACAACGCAGTAGCCCGATCTATGAAAATAGATCGGGCTACTGTTAAATTGTATAGACCGTCTGAGAACCTATTTGAATTTGTTACCGAAGTTATTTGAGAGGTGTTTTTGTCCTATAAATCCTCATTTAGCGCGCTAAATGAGGATTTATAGGGCGGAAACAGGGGCGAAAAGAGCCGAAAAGAACGAGATGAATAAATTTGAAACAGCTTCTGAGTTCGAATTGGCTTAGAGCCGGATAATTTTCTCCGACTTGTCGAACGGCGGCAGCTCGGCGGGGGAAAAATCGGAGTAGCCGATGGCGATGGCACAGAGGGCTTCGCAGTCCGAAGGAATGGGCAGAAAAGCACGAAGATAGTCGCTTGCCTGCTCTGCATCGGGTGCTGTTTTGACTCGCGGACGACCATTGATATGCACCCAGCAACTCGCCAGTCCCGCATCTACGCAGGCCAATTGCAAAAAAGTAGCCGCGATAGCACAGTTCTCGCGCCACAAATCGCTCTTCGCGGTTTCACCCAACACAACAATCACCAACGGGGCGGCCGTGAGAAAGGCCGAGCCATAGTCGCGCATGGCGGCCATGCGGACGATGGCCGCGTGATCCTCCACCACGAGTAGTTTTGTGGTACGGGTGTTGCGTGCCGAGGGTGCAGAGAGGGTGCTCTCTAACAATTGCCCGATGATTGCAGGGGGTACAGGCAAATCCGCAAATTTGCGGACACTGCGACGTTTGTGTATCAACTCGTTGAACTCCATATTTTTTAGTTTTAGATGTTGTTTTTAATTGTTGGCAAAATTAGAAGCTGTTTGAATTTGTTTCCGAAGTTATTTTAGAAGCTGTTTGAATTTGTTTCCGAAGTTATTTGAGAGCTATTTTTGTTCCTGTTTTTGTTCTGTAAATCCGATTTTAGCGAGCTAAATGAGGATTTATAGGACGAAAACCGGGGCGAAAAGAGCCAAAAAGAACGAGATGAATAAATTTAAAACAGTTTCTTACAACCCTTTGCCGTGGCAACTTTTATATTTCTTGCCGCTTCCGCAAGGACAAGGATCGTTGCGTCCGACGGTTTTCTGTGCATGAATCGGCATCGGCTTCTGTTTTTCGGCCTGTCCGGCTTGCGCTGCGGCCTGTGTCCGTGAAGCCTGCAATTTATTTACATCAACCTTTGCACGTTGTTGTTGAGCGTGTTGCATGGTTTCTGCATTGTTATCCTTGATCGGAACATAGGCCTTGTTGAGGATGGCCAGTACCTCGCGGTTGACCTTGATCAGCATCTTCGAAAAGAGTTCGAACGACTCGAATTTGTAGATCAGCAACGGATCTTTCTGCTCGTAGGTAGCATTCTGCACACTTTGGCGCAGATCGTCCATCTCGCGCAGATGCTCTCGCCACGCATCATCTATGGTGGTGAACATCACCACTTTCGAGAAAATCTTAAAGATCTCGGCTCCATCCGAATCCTTGCATCGTTGCAGGTTCACCGGCACGTTGTAGCCCAAGTGACCGTTGGTGAGCGGGAAGTAGATGTTCGAATCCATCTGATCTTTTTTATCCGCATAAATACGCTCCATGACAGGTCGTACCGTATCGGCCACCGCTTTCGCACGACGCGCATAGGCATCCTTCAAGTCTTTGACAATCAAGCCCACCAACTCGTCCGGTTTTGACCGGCTGTATGTTTGTTCATCGAATGAAGGCTGTGTACCCGCTTCGCGGATCAACTCCAGACCGAACTCCTCGAACTCGCAGCCCTCATGTGCCTCCACAAAATTCTCAGCATAGTCACACATAATATTGTTGAGGTCGATCTCGATGCGCTCTCCATCCAAAGCCCGACGACGACGGGTGTAGATCACCTTACGCTGTCTGTTCATCACGTCATCATACTCCAGCAGGCGTTTACGGATGCCGAAGTTGTTCTCCTCGACCTTCTTTTGTGCCCGCTCAATGGCGCGGGTCATCATGCCGGCTTGAATCACTTCGCCCTCTTTCAATCCCATGCGATCCATCATGGCGGCAATACGTCCCGAACCAAACAGACGCATCAGATCATCCTCCAGCGAAACGAAAAACTGCGACGATCCCGGATCTCCCTGACGACCGGCACGACCACGCAACTGGCGGTCTACACGGCGGCTCTCGTGACGCTCCGTGCCGACGATAGCCAAACCACCGGCCACACGCACTTCGGGATCGAGTTTAATATCGGTACCACGACCGGCCATGTTGGTGGCGATGGTCACCTGCCCCGAACGTCCGGCCTCGGCAACAACTTGTGCCTCGGCCTGATGCTGCTTGGCATTAAGTACGTTATGTGGAATGCCGCGCAATTTAAGCATCCGGCTCAGCAACTCCGAGATCTCGACCGAGGTGGTGCCGACCAATACCGGACGACCTTTCTCGACCAACTTGACCACCTCATCGATGACAGCGTTGTATTTCTCGCGTTTAGTCTTATATATCAAGTCTTGGCGGTCATCACGGATCACGGGGCGGTTGGTGGGGATCACCACTACGTCCAATTTGTAGATGCTCCAGAACTCCGAAGCCTCCGTCTCAGCTGTACCGGTCATGCCAGCCAGTTTATGATACATACGGAAGTAGTTCTGGAGGGTAATCGTCGCAAAAGTCTGTGTCGCAGCCTCAACTTTGACATGCTCTTTTGCTTCGATAGCCTGATGCAGACCATCCGAATAACGACGGCCGTCAAGAATACGACCTGTCTGCTCATCGACGATCTTCACCTTGTTATCCATCACCACATATTCGGTGTCACGCTCAAACATGGCGTAAGCTTTCAGCAACTGAATGACCGTGTGCACACGCTCCGATTTGATCGCATAGCTGGTGATCACCTCATCGCGTTTGGTGGCACGCTCCTCCAATGACAGATTGCTTTTTTCCAGATCAGCCACCGCCTCCCCGATGTCGGGCAGCACGAAGAATCCATCCTCATTGAAGTATTTTGACAACACCTCATGTCCTTTATCGGTGAGTTCCACAGAATTCATCTTCTCGTCGATGACGAAGAAAAGATCGTCCGTGATCTCGGCCATGCGACGGTTGTTATCGGCCATGTGGGTGTTCTCGGTCTTCTGCATCTGCGCCTTGACACCCATTTCCGAAAGGAATTTAATCAGCGGCTTGTATTTGGGCAGACCTTTGTGTGCGCGATATAATTTGACACCGCCCTCTTCCATCTTGCCCTCGGCGATGAGTTGCCGCGCCTCAGCAACCAACCCTGCTACCAGATTTTTCTGGAGGTTGTGAAGGTTCTCTATGGCGGGGTGATATTGCTCGAAAAGTTGGTCATCCCCCTTGGGCACAGGGCCCGAAATGATCAGAGGGGTACGGGCATCGTCAATCAACACGGAGTCAGCCTCATCGACAATGGCGTAGTGCAGTTTGCGTTGTACGAAATCTTTGGGCGACGAGGCCATGTTATCACGCAAGTAGTCGAAGCCGTATTCGTTGTTTGTACCAAAGGTAATATCCGCCAAATAGGCCTTGCGGCGGGCATCGGAGTTGGGTTGGTGACGGTCGATGCAATCTACCGACAAACCGTGAAATTCGTAAAGAGGTCCCATCCACTCCGAGTCACGGCGTGCCAGATAATCGTTGACAGTCACAAGGTGCACACCCTTACCTGTCAGCGCATTGAGGAACACAGGAAGGGTTGCCACAAGGGTTTTACCCTCACCCGTAGCCATCTCGGCAACATTACCCTCACGCTCGCGTTCATCGACACTTTTGACCTGTGTGCATTTCTTGCTTTTGGTCAGCACAACACCGCCGAAAAGCTGGCTGTCGTAATGGATCATGTCCCATTTCACGTCGTTGCCACCCGCCAACCAGTGTGTGGCGTAAATGGCTTTATCGCCCTCAATGGTCACAAAATCTTTGGTTGTAGCCAATTCGCGATCAAAAGCGGAGGCCGTCACCACCACCGTCTGCTCCTCCGTGAAGCGACGTGCAGTGTCTTTCATGATGGCAAACGCCTCCGGCAGAATCTCGTCAAGTTTCTCTTCGATCCGATCGTCGACACGTTTGATCGTTTCGTCGATCTCTTTCGAGAGTTTCTCCTTCTCCGCCAAGGAGGTCGTAGGAAGTTCAAGGGTGACTTTCAAGGCTGCGATATGCGCCTCGTCATCTGCGATGTACGCGGCAATCTGCTGCTTGAGTTGCTCACTGTGGTCACGTAATTCATCGTTTGAAAGGGTTTTGATCGAGGGGTAGATCGCTTGGATCTTCTCCACATAGGGCGTGATCAACTTTTGATCTTTGTCGGCTTTCGACCCGAAAACCGCTTTGATTAAACCGGCTACTATATCCATCTGTATTTGCTTTTTATTTTCTAATGTAATAAATCTTACAAAAATAGGTATTTTTTATTAATTACACATGATGGTTTGCAAAATAAGTGCAGAATCACCTTTTACAGCAAGCGTAAGAATGGCCAAAAATGCAAGAACGCCCACGATCCTCGAGCTTGTCGAGAGGTCGCAAAGTAACGATGCACGATCCTCGAGCTTGTCGAGAGGTCGCAAAGACAACCAGCACGATCCTCGAGCTTGTCGAGAGGTCGCAAAGACAATCAACACCGTGTCCTTGCGACCTCTCGACAAGCTCGAGGATCGGAGAGTGTGTTTTCAAAGTCTTTGCGATCTCGCAACAAATTTTACTCCGAATCGTGCTCGCAGGTGTGTGTTGCCAACACCGTATGCGGAATACGACCGTGAGAAACGATCTGAATAGGACAATTATAGTTTTGGAGTTGCTCCTCGGTGATGATGTTGGAACGGTGGCGATGCACATGCCGATTCACGCAAACGATCTCCTTCACCACGCTGGTGATGGTGCCTATGTCGTGCGATACCATCACTATTGCCATCCGACGATTCAAGACGCGCAGTATTCTATATAGTTCGTTTTCAAAATTGTTATCCACAAAATTGGCCGGCTCATCTAAAATCAACATCTTCGGATTGGAAATCACCGCACGGCAGAGCAATGCGCGCTGCATCTGTCCGCCCGACACCTCGCCAATAGGCTGACGAGCAATCGGCGCAATGCCGGCTGTGGCCAGCAGTTCCTGCGCCAGTAGGTAATCCGCCTGCGCGTAGCGCGTGCGAAAACCCTTCTGTCCCTGTAATCCCGACAGCACGACTTCGATCACTGAAATCGGAAAGGAGTTGTCGAAATCCGCAATCTGCGGCATGTAGCCGATTAGGCGTTGCGTACCTACATACAACGCAGGCGCAAAGGTGATTTTACCCGTGTAGGGCACCGTACCGAGCATGGCCTTCACCAACGTGGTTTTACCCCCGCCATTGGGCCCGATAATGCCGACAAAATCGTCGTCGTCGATGTCCAAATTAACATTTTGCAATGCCTCGTAACCGTCATAACTCACCGTCACGTTACGCAGAGAGATCAGATTCATTATTTTTGTGTTATTAAGCTCGTTATCTCACTCAAGTTCGCAATCACATCCTCACGCAACGGATCGATCTCCACATAGTCGGCATCAATATCTTTGGCAATGACCGCTACGGCCGATGCGGGGAACTGACTCTGATAGAAAATCCGCTTCACCCCATCTTTACGTGCCTGCGCTATCACCTGTGACAACCGCTTGGCTGTGGGCTCCTTCCCCTCCTCTTCGATTGCCACTTGACGAATGCCATAATCACGAGCGTAGTAAGTCAGTGCGGGGTGATAGATGATGAAATAGGTCGTGCCGCCAGCTGTCAGTGCTGCTCCGATTTTGGTGTCCAACCGTTGCAGTTCGGCAATCAAGGCGTGGTAATTTGTGGTATATTTCACCGAATCGGGATAGAGCACATGCAGAGCCGAGTAGGCATTGGTCGCCATACGTTGCAACTCCCGTGCGGAAGTCCAGATGTGAGGATCTATGCCGTGTGGATGATGATGACCGTGGCTGCTGTGTGAGCAACTGCCGGCAATGGGCGTGATGCCCGCGCTCAAATTGACAATTTTTGTGGTGTCCTCGATTTTCGACAACAGGCTGTTTTCGAAATCAATCAGCCCCACATTGAACACTAATTGGGCACTATTGAGAGCTATAAATTGTTTAGGGGTGGGCTCGAATGTTTCGGGACTTGCTCCGGCCGGCACCAGCACGCCAATCTCGAAATCATCGCCCACGATCTGTCCGACGATGGTTCGCAGGGGCAGGATTGATACATAGAGCGTGTGCTGATCGGCCTTTGGGCGCGACGTGCAGCAGCACAACAGTACTGCAATTAAGATGTAAATAGGTAGGTGCTTCATGTAAATTCTAAAGTATTTAGAGAATTTTCTGTAGGAATAATTCATCTGCAAAGCCTTCGGGAGTCCATGTCCACTCTTTTTTGAGACCAACCTCCGTAAATCCGGCTTTACGGAAAAGCGAGATGCTGGCCGCGTTATCCGCGCCCACATTGCACCATAACTGATGCAGATCAAGCACTGTGCGAGCATAGTCGCAGAGCAGATTCAGCGCCTCGGCCGCATAACCCCGCCCCCGCTGTGCGGTGTCGTGGATCAGGATACCCACACCCGCCCGATGATGCTGCGGATCGAATTCGAACAGATCCAGTATGCCCACCGTCTCACCCTCCGTCTTCTCGATCATCAGGCGCACTTGACGTGTCTGAAAAATATCGAAATCCTGCTCAGCAATAAATTTGGCCAGAGTATGTTGCGAAAACGGCGTAGTCGTACCGCTGACAGGCCATATCCGAGGATCATTCTCCCACGCATACAGCACCTCGATGTCGCCGGGCTCCACAGCCCGAAGCCTGCAAATACGCCCTTTCAGATCCATTACAGTCCGATAACCTTGTTGCGGATGAGCATCGCAACGCCCCATGCATTGGCATTTTCGGTCATCTTCGACAGTCGAAATTTAGTGTCTTTATACACTAAGTTCAGCGAATATTTGTTGGTCGAAGATTTCAGGGGCAGCATGATGTAATCGCCCGCAGCCGCTAAATTACCGCCCACAATCACCGTTTCGGGATTGAACGTGTTGATCAGAAAAGCAACGGCCTTGCCCACTTTCTCACCAGCCTCCTCGATCAATTCGATGGAGAGGTTGTCGTCGTTCTTAGCTGCGGCGATGATGTCGTCAATATGAATCGTTTTTTTGCGGTCGTATTTATCTCGCAGGATCGTATTGACACCGCTCTGAATTAGTTTACAGATTTTATCCTCAATGGCGATTCCCGACACCTCTGTCTCCAGACAACCTTTCTTGCCACACGAGCAGATGATCTCGTTATCGAAGAACGGGATGTGCCCGAACTCACCCGCAAAACCACTTTTCCCGTAGTATAATTTGCCGTCCACGACGATGCCGATGGCCACACCACGTCCCATGTGAAGATAGAGCACATTGCTGTCTTCCTTCGACTTACCACACGTATACTCCGCGTAGCAGCGGGCACGGGTGTCGTTTTCCAAGAGTACACGAATGCCGATCCGCTCCTCCAAAATCTCGCGTAACGAGAGTTCGCTCGAAGTGAAATATTTGTAACTACGCCCCGTATCGGGATTCACACGACCGGTCATGCAAACGCCCAAACCGAGGATCTTTGTCCGATCCACACCGCACGAAGAGATGAAATGTTCGATGTTGGCACCTATTTTTTCGAGACACTGCGGACGATCCAACAATTCGAACGTCGCATCGTACTCCTCTTTGATAATATTATTTTGGAGGTCGGTAATCATGTAGGACATGTTGTCACGGCCGACATTGACACCGGCAAAATAGATGGCCGAATTGGCAAGTCCAAAGACGTTAGGTCTTCGTCCGCCCGGAGTTTCCACCTTTCCGAGGTCGGTCACGATATTCTCATCGACCAACTCCTGTACCAGTTTGGTGATAGTCGGGACGCTAATATGCAACTCCTTGGTCAACTCCGAAAGTGTGCACTCTCCGTTGACAGCCATGTAGGCGATGATGTTTCGCTTTATGATGCTATTTTTATGTGATATACCTCTTAAAGCATCGGCCTCGTGCTTGTTGAAAAATTCAGTTAACGATGTCATCCTGTTATCTCATTATTTAACTAATCCGTTGCAAATATACTAAGTATTCTATAAACAACATAATAGTTTTTAATAATATTTAATAAATTTCTGATTTAATTTTGAAATTACTTCCGAAAAGATTGATAGACAATTTATTCCGCTTTTCAAAAAACAGTTTAGAAACTGTATTCGTAGAAGACTCCAAGGATGTGATCGAACTCTTTTTCGGAGCAGACACGCCACGCATTGCCGGCAGTGCGGTTGATCTCCTTGGCGGTATTGACATCGAAACGATAATAAAATTCGAATTCGCTGTGCGCACTCAAAGCATATTTCACCCCGACAGAAGCGCGGATTTTATCCACAAAATTAGCGATGATCTTCGGTGCTGTGAGCGTGTTCGATAATTCGAAATAGACGTACGGTTTGATCGGTAACGAAAAAACAGTGTATTCGGCCATCAACCGTGAACGCATGACCCACAATGGATTGACGCTCAGCAGCGGGTCGGTATCAGCCGTGGTCGTTGTCATACGAAACCGTTCGCGCAGGGAAAGTTTCCAGCGGGGATTGATCCGGTAACTCCCCGTAAGATCGAGGTTTGTGCGGTGACGCAGCTCCCAACCATTGTCCTTACTCAGGGCAAGAAACGTGTAGTCGACAGCCGCTTTGAAATAGGGACAAAATTCATAAGACACCGCCAACACCGAATAGATACGATCGAGATCCGTGAGTGTATTTTTCAGGCGCAGTTCTTCGCTCCACGTAACATCAAAACCCTTAACTATTCTCTTATTAATACTGAATCCTGTCCACAGTTGCAGGTCAGTCTCCTCTGTTGTGTCGTATGTAATGCGGTCTTGAGCGAAACCGGTTGCGGCAAAAAACACAACAGCCGCAATGGAGAAGATCAATTTCATAGAGTTTATTTTTCTGCGTTCGAATTGTAGGGGAAAAACGCAATTACTGCGCCGCAACCACCTTGTGCGACGATTTCACCGATGCAAAGATACTATTTTTTTTCGATTCAAACAGTCACGGCAATCGAATGTATTGTTTTTAAGGCGATTAAGATCGAAAAAAACTCCTATTTTTTTGACTTTCGACAAAAATGAATTATATTTGTGGCAACATTATTAATTTTTGAAGCCAATGATGCGCACATTCATTAAAATACTCAGTAAATTTACACTACTTCTGGCACTTCTTACCGTTTCGTGCCACGATGATTTTGCAGAACGACATGCAGGAGACTCCCATCCGACCATCCCCTTTGATTTCAATTGGAAGATGACCCAAGACCTCTCAGTCACCGTGGATGCCCCCATCGTAGCCGGATCGAAATTCAACTACGCCATCATCCGCATCTACTCCTCACCGACACTCACAGAAGATAATCGGTTGGCGGAAGGCATGGTTACGCCTCAAAAAAACACATTTTCGACCGCCTTCACCCTACCCTCCGTCTCCGAAGATATCTGTGTGCAAACCATCCTTCCCGATGGCACTACATCGTCGCAGGTGATACCCATCACGGCCACACAACTCCATGTATCGGGTGCCGTGATGAAATCCATGGCGACCCAGGCCCCCGTCGTTCGCACATCGACCTCTCGAGCAAAAAAGCAGAGTTCCATGCCCACCGACTACCCCACCTTCAAGGAGCCTAATGCCGCAGATTTCGACGAGGTAGCAACCATCGCCACCACCCCCGATGCCGTGCGTGATCTGGCAGGCGGCTGGTCGGGAAGCACCAATTATCCCGCACGGGCGGCCTACTACATTCCGGCCGGTGCTCACATCGACGGCAACCTCACCCTACAAGGTTCCAACCAACACCCAATTCTCTATGTAGCAGGTACCTTCAACGCCTCCTCGCTCCACGTAGGTCAGGCTTCGCTGGTCGTCCTGCCGGGTGGCCGGGTGAAGATCACAGGATCACTAACAGCACAAAATAGTGGCGAAACAGGCAAAGCTGCGATCTACACCTTCGACGGAGGAACACTGACAACAGGCATCGCCAATTTGTCCTGCAAATGTGTGGTCAATCAAGGTGTCTTCAACATCAACAGACTGCTCGACATCAACGGATCGTGTGATTTTTACAACACAGCATCGGGAGAGATTGTTACCGAAAATTTCGTCTTTTCCAATAGCGGGTTATTGGCTAACGACGGCAAATTCACGGTCTACGAGACAATGAGCGCAAACGGCAGTCACCAGATGACCCACTACGAAAACAGCACATTCACCACCGACGGATGTGTGCTGGAGAGTGGTGTAACGCTGACGTTGAAAGGCCAATGCACAATGCACGAGCTCGATCTGCGAGGTTCTCTCTATGTCAACTGCTCGGCCCTGATCGAAGAATTAGATGCCGAAAATGCAAAAATTTACATCTCTTCGGGTGCTTGTCTGGAGACCTATGATGCGGAATTTAACAACTCCCAACTTTCGCTGGCGGCACAATCGCTATTTATCGCCAAGGAGTTTGAGGGACCACGCGGCAACAAGATCATCAACAAAGAGAAAGATAACGACAACACCTTGAAAGCCGTCGTCATGTTCAAGCAGGCCGAGGCTCGCGGAACCGATTTTCAAGGTCCCATAGAGGTGGTCTACGACTACTCAAACTTGGATTCAGACTACCGGCTAAGCACCAAAAAATTCAAGAAGGGAGCAACTTTAGTGCCTGTTCAAACCGTCAATATTCAAGCAAGCGAATGCAACGGCGGCAAGGGCTCTATCACCCCGAAACCTGAACCCGAACCCGAATACTACGACAAAAAAGGGGCGTTGTACACCTATTGCTTCGAAGACAACTGGCCCTGGTTCGGTGACTACGACATGAACGACTTGGTGGTGGCGGTGAGTGTCGATGCTCGCATAAAGATCGCTACCGATGAGGTGGAATCCATCACCATCCATTGGGAGCCCAAAGCCACAGGAGCAACCCGCAAAATTGCGTGTGCAATTCAACTGGACAAGATCCCTACCGACCTTGTAGCCTCCGTCAGCACCACCCACACCATGGGCGCAGGCCCATTTGTCACCGAGGGCGGATTGGAGCGAGATAACGCACAGGCTGTTGTGCCGCTATTCAACTCCGTAAGAGAGGTATTCCCCTCGACTTCAGTGTATATCAACACCTCGCGGGATATGCCCAAGGTGCAGACTACGCGCCACACCACAACGATCACCTTCAATCGCCCCGTGCGCACAACAGAAGTATTGGAGTCGACGATGAATCTGTTTTTGGTTATCAATCCGATGGAGGTCGAGGAGTTCAGTCGCACCATGGAGATTCACATGGCCTACTACGAGCCGACCAAACACGCCATCGTCAACATCTACAACACCGTCCTCGCAGACTCTCCCTATAAATACTACGCCATGGGAGGCAATCTGTCGGACAACGGCATGATGTGGGGATTGATGATTCCGGGTAACTTCCGCTATCCGGCTGAGATGCAAGACATCCGCAAGACCTACCTCACCTTCATGAAGTGGGCCGGTGGCGGTGCCGCGGAGGATAAAGAGTGGTACAACGGCGAGGTAAATGCCGAGTTGTTGTACGAATAAAGATCTTTTTTTTATCGTTGCATTTAGGGTTGCCTTTCTCGAAGGGCAGCCCTAAATGTTGATATATGGCATAGTAATTGATGATTACAAATAAACACATATCATTATGAAACTTACCAACTTCTGTCTCTATGTCACAACGTTGCTACTTGTGACATCGGGTGCTCTTGCCACCGAAATCCCCACACAACCCCAAAAGAGGAATGTGACCCGTCTGGCGAAAGACTATTTCATTCCGGGACGCTTCGCGGGAAAGACCATTCTCATCACAGGCGGTGCGCGGGGCATCGGCAAATGGATAGCTATTCGTGCCGTGAAAGAGGGTGCGAATGTCGTTATCATGGACTGGCTCGATCAGGTCGGGCGGCAAGTCACCGACTCCATCAACAAAGCCTGCGGAAGCGGTGGCGGGCAAGCCTTGTTCGTCTATGGCAACATCCAACGAGACGAGGATTGCAACCGGATGATCGAGGCTGCGGTGGCAAAATTCGGCAAAATAGATTACGCCTGTCTCAATGCAGGAGTCATGGACGGCGTGTTTTCGGGTACACCCTTTGCCTACGATACCGAGCAGATTAAGTTGATGCCAGCCACGGTTACCAATGCCACAGATGAGTATTGGGACAAAGTTTTTGCCACCAATGCAGCCGGTACGTTCAAATCTCTACGTGCCACCCTGAGACAACTGCTGAAGCAAAATAACGGCGGTGCCGTGGTGCTGGTCTCGTCCATTGCAGGCATGACAGGACTCGCAGGCAATCCCGCGTATGTAGCCAGCAAGCACGCTGTAAATGGTTTGATGCGCAATGCGGCGATCGACTACGCCCCCTACGGCATTCGTATCAACTCGGTGAATATGGCCGAGACGCAAACGCCTATGGTGGAGCGAGCCGAAGATTTTGTGAAGGCCGAGACTAAGTCGGGAGCCGGTTTTGGAATGGGTGGCATCAAGACCATGAGCCTGTTGAAATATTGCGACTCCGAGCACCGAGGTTCTTTTCCTTGGGAGCAGGCCTCCAACATTCTCTATCTGCTCTGCGATGAAGCCTCAGCCGTGACGGGTACCGAGATGGCCACAGACGGCGGTTGGACCGACTTTTAGAAGCTGTTTGAATTTGTTACCGAAGTTATGTGAGAGGTATTTTTGTTCCTGTTTTTGTCCTGTAAATCCGGGGTGAAGCGCGCCATTCTACACAAAAGAGACAGATCGAAAAAAACGAACTTAATGAGCGTGAATAATTTTCAGCAGATGAGAAAGCAGATTCTGGGGTGCTTATTATCCTTCGTAATAAGCACCCTTTCTTACGCACAGACCAACAATCCCGTATCTATTTACGAGGGTGCCTTGATTCGATCGGTAACATTTGATTACCTGAATCTGCCGGCAGACAGCACCTTGGCCGAGGCCTATGTGACCTTGTGCCGCTCGACATTTCGCATCACAGCTCAAAGCCAATACAGCAGTTTCCTCACCTCCTATTATGTGTCGCAGTTGAATCTACTGCCCTTTGTGCAGACCACAAAATTGGAGATCAGCACCACCTCGCAAAATGCCATTGCGTTGGCTGTGCTCGTCACTTTTTCCGAGATCAGCCGCCAAGAACCAAAGCGGCAAACGGTGCTGAAAGATGCAAAATTATTCCCTGTACTGTACAACTCAAAACGAACATTCCTCACACTCAAGGCCGCTGCGTCGCAGATGATTTACAGCAACAACAACGCTTGGTTTGGGCAGCCGGCTGCCCTGACAGCAGGGAATCCACTCGCCGAGAATCCGGTAGGCAAGGGATATACGGCATGGATCGAAGGATTTGCCAGTCTGGGACTCTATGGCATTGTTGAAATCATCCCCGCAATCAAATTGCATCTCTACGGAGGTGCCAACTATTTAGTCTCCTTCTCTGCCGGGAACGAACTTTTCACCAACAACGCGCGCATATACGGTGCCGTAGAAGAGGCTTTTATAGGCGTTATCGGTGGCGGGCACACCCCCGGCGGTAAGATCTACCGCTACAACGTGACCTACGGACGCAAGCAATTTGTATTGGGGGACGGCTGGCTGATCATCAACACCTCGATGAACGGCTACAATCGTGCAGCCTTGCAGTTGAATCCCCGTTGGGCCGGTCGCAGTCTGCTACACGGTGAAGTGCTGTGGAATAAAGTTTTCGTACAGGCATTTCGCCTGCAACCTAACGAGTTGACCATACTCAATAGCCAAACGACCATCGTCGGTATCAACGTAGAGTTACACAACAATCACAACGGACTGCTGGGGCTTAGTTTTCTGAGTGTTCCTCGCTCCGACTTTCGCTACTACCTGCCCGATGGCACAAGTTACACCCGCAACGGGTTGCAGGTCTTCAACGTGCGAGCATTCAAAAGTGCTGGCGAGGAAGGCGGTCTATTCCTTAAATTGGAGGGTGGCTACCAGCGCAACCGCAACTTCAACATGAGTGCGTGGGCCTATTACGGTGAAGTGGGCTGGAACTTCGCAAAGACACATGGCTCGCCGGCCATCAGTTATCGCTATGCCTATTTCAGCGGCGATGACCCCGCCACACACTCCTACAACCGGTGGGACGCGCTCTACACAGGTGGTAACGGCGAGCAATGGGTGCAGGGATCCAACATGTACAAAATTGTGCAGAACAGCAACGAAATCACCCATCGGCTGCAAGCCATCTATGCCCCACTTCCTAAGTTGCAATTCGTCGGGCAAGTCTGGCTTTTCTATGCTCCGCAGCGAAATAACCTCGGTGGCAATCCCGCCCTATCTACCCTGCTGTCGCGACATTACGGTACGGAATACAACCTGACGATGAAGTTTTTTTACTCCCGTAACTGGTATTTTCATCTCAACACAGCCTACACCATTCCCTCCGATGCCATTCGCGAAGTCGTACCCCAGACTCGCAACTGGTTTTGTCTCTCCTTTTTTGCTCGTTACTCGTTTTGAGAAACAGTTTCTAAGAAGCTGTTTTAATTTATTAATCTCGTTCTTTTCGGCTCAAGTTCTCATTCTTGTTGGTGGGTAGGTTTGTCCTTGACATAAAACTGAAACCGTTCACGATCCTCGAACTTGTCGAGAGGTCGCGAAGGTTGTACCGGAACCGTTC
>JAVXCD010000002.1:0-31700 GCA_036659655.1 Alistipes sp. | reverse complement strand
CGACTTTCAAGCACTATTATTTTGCTCGATCCTCGAGCCTGTCGAGAGGTCGCAGATGTAATCGGCACAGTGACTTAGCGACCTCTCGACAAGCTCGAGGATCGTGAACTTTTTATCGACACAGTGTCCTCTGCGACCTCTCGACAAGCTCGAGGAGCGTGAATTTTTCAGATGCTTTGACTTGGCTCCGCGCAACACTTTTCAAGTACTATTATTTGCATCCGGAATCGTTACAACGAACTCAACAGCCGATAAAAATCTTGAATTTCGAATTATTTTTCGCCTGTCATGATCAGACAGATAAAAAAAACAGTACTTTTGTTCTGATGGCAGGAATCTATTTTCACATTCCGTTTTGTAAGCGGATTTGCGCCTATTGCGACTTCTTCAAGAGTTTGGATATAAGCAAGATGGGCGCACTTATTGAGGCGATGCACGCGGAGTTGGAACTGCGGCACGGCAGTTTACACGACCGCCACATCCGCACAATCTACTTCGGCGGAGGCACCCCCTCACTCTGCGAGCCGCAGGCATTGCAAGGGTTGATCGACCACGCCGCACGGCTGTTCGACTGCCACGACTTGGCCGAGTGCACCACCGAGGTCAACCCCGATGACCTCACGGAGGAGTATCTGGCGAGACTAAGAGACACCGACATCAACCGACTGAGCATCGGCATTCAGTCGTTCGACAATGCAGAGTTGAAGTTGATGAACCGCCGCCATACCGCCGAGCAGGCAATCGAGGCTGTGCGGCGGGCACAGCAGGCGGGGTTTGCCAACATCACCATCGACCTGATCTTCGGAGTCAGCGGCTTCGGGAGTGAAATTCTACAACACAACATCCAAACAGCACTCTCCTTGGGAGTGCAACACATTTCGGCATATCATTTGACAATCGAACCGAACACGGCTTTCGGACGCAAGGTCGCCCACGGAGGTTTCGCCGCCGTTCCCGATGCGGTGAGTGAGGCCGAATACCTCTTCACACACCACGCACTGACGCAAGCCGGATTTGAACATTACGAAATTTCGAACTACGCCCTGCCCGGATTTCGCGCCCAACACAATGCGGCCTACTGGAGCGGAGTGGAGTATCTGGGCATAGGACCTGCGGCTCACTCGTTCGACACACAAACCCGACACTGGGGCGTGAACTCGATTGAGGAGTATATAAAGGGCGCACCGGGCGGTGAGGAGACGCTCAGCGAAAGGGATCACTTCAACGAATATGTCATGACCTCTCTGCGCACCCTCGAAGGGATCGACCTCCGGTTGCTCGCGACACAATTCGGACAGACACGGCTCGACATCTTGCGACGGGAAGCGGCTCCTTTCCTGCTCACAGGCACCTTGCGCGTCGAAAAGGGAAAAATGGCCATTCCGCCCGAAAAGTTTCTTGTGTCGGATAACGTAATAGCACATCTTTTCGAAACGTAACACATAAGGTAACAAAATGAAACCCACCTCTGTTAAGTTATTATTAAACTTTTTTACGAATTGTCAGATTAATTATTTTATCTAATAAATAAGTACTACCTTTGCGACTGATTTCCTATCGTATTGTAAAAATAAAAAGCAAAAATATCATTTATGAGTAACGCAAAACTGACTCCCGACTACCTTTTTGAGGTAAGTTGGGAAGTATGTAATAAAGTCGGTGGCATCCACACCGTCATTGCAACAAAAGCCCTGACCACCACAAAAAAATTGGGCGGTCACTATATTTTGGTCGGACCCGACCTGTCGCACGAAGAGGTAAACTCCGAATTCGAGGAAGATCCGAATCTGCTCAAAGCATGGCGGCAAAGTGTGTACGAGGAGGGAATCCGCATTCGTGTGGGTCACTGGCGAATCGACGGACAACCGCTGGTGATTCTGGTGGACTTCACCTCGTTCTTCGCCAAGAAAGACGACGTACTCAAAAAATTGTGGGAGGATTATCACGTAGACTCCATCTCCGGCGAGTGGGATTACATCGAGTCGGTGCTATTCGGCTATGCCGCCGGTGCGGTCATCACCTCCTATGTGGAGACCTTCTGCACCTCAACCGATAAGATTGCCGCTCATTTCCACGAGTGGATGACCGCGGCAGGCGGACTCTACCTGCGCAAACATTCACCCTACATTGCCACCCTGCTCACCACCCATGCCACCGTCATGGGGCGTTGCATCGCCGGCAACCGGCTGCCGCTCTACAACGATCTGGCCAAGTTCAACGCCACAGATCTGGCGCGGCAGTTCAACGTCACAGCCAAACATTCGCTGGAGAAGACGGCCGCCTCGTTCCACGATGCGTTTCTCACCGTGAGCGACATCACCGCCAACGAGTGTAAGTATCTGTTGGGACGCGAGGTAGACGGCGTAACCCCCAATGGATTCGAAAACGACTTCGTCTGGACGGGAGCCGAATACACCACCAAACGCAAAGAGGCTCGGCAACTGATGATTGAGGTGGCAGAGGCTTGTCTGGGACATAAATTCACCAAAGAGCCACTGATTGTCGGCACCGGCGGCCGCTATGAATTTCACAACAAGGGGGTCGATGTATTCCTCGAATCGCTGAAACAATTAGCCGCTTCGGATCAATTGGATCGGGAGATATTGGCCTACATCACCATACCCTCCGCCACATCGGGCCCGCGCAAAGACCTATTGGCTCATTTGCAAGATCCGAAAAATCCGATTGACCCAAGTCAATACAAATACACCACCCACTACCTCGAAAATCCGGTGTGGGATGCCATCTCCAACTCGATCAACCACAGCATTCTATCCACGGAAAATTCGAAGGTCAAGGTAATCTTCGTGCCGACGTATCTGAACAAGAAGGACGGAATTTTCAACAAAGATTACTACGAGTTGCTGGTAGGTATGGATGTCACGGTATTTCCTTCCTACTACGAGCCGTGGGGCTACACCCCCTTGGAGTCGGTCGCATTCTCCGTTCCCACCATCACCACCACACTTGCCGGCTTCGGCTTGTGGGTCAACAAATTAGAGACGCACACAGGAGTGGAGGTAATCCGTCGTGACGACTACAACGAGACAGAGGTGGAACAGCACATTGCCGAGGCGCTGCTACGCTTCACCCAACTCGATAAGAATCAGGTGAAAGCCGCGCGTGAATCGGCAGAAAAAATAGCAAAAACCGCACTCTGGGAACACCTCTTCGTCCACTACGAACAAGCCTACTCGGATGCCCTTGAAAATTCGATTTCGCGCACCAACCGCGCTGTGTTGGATGATGGCGGAGCCTACAACGAACAGATCAACTTCGTGCGTCAGCAACTTTTTGTGGAGAAACCCAACTGGCACCGCATGATGGTCGACAAGACCCTATCCAAACGGCTGCACGCCTTGGAGGAACTCTCACGCAACCTCTGGTGGTGCTGGAATCCCAATGCCCGCGACCTCTTCGAAAGCATCGACAACGCACTGTGGATCGAATGCGAACGCAACCCGATCGCCCTGCTGGATCGTCTTTCGGTGGATCGCATGAAAGAGCTGGAAAAAGATACGCAATTCCTCCGTGCACTCGATGCCGTATATGGTCAGTTTCAGACCTACATGTCGGAAAAACCCGAGGAAAAAGCACCCCGCATCTCCTATTTCTCGATGGAGTACGGCTTGCACTCCTCCTTAAAAATCTACTCAGGCGGCTTGGGTATTTTGGCCGGCGACTACCTCAAGGAGGCTTCGGATCGCAATGTACCGATGGTCGCCGTGGGCCTGCTCTACCGCTACGGCTATTTCACCCAGAAACTTTCGTCACAAGGGGCACAGGAGGCAACCTACGAAGCACAAAACTTCTACAAACTACCCATCTCACCCATGCGTGATGCCAACGGGAATTGGGTGACAATCACCATCGCCTTCCCCGGCCGCACCCTTTCGGCGCGGGTCTGGAAATGTCCCGTGGGGCGTATCAACCTATTCTTGATGGATGCCGACTACGAGGCCAACCTCGAAGAGGATCGTCGCATCACACACCACCTCTACGGTGGCGACTGGGAAAACCGACTCAAGCAGGAGATCCTGCTGGGCATCGGTGGCATCCGCGTGCTGCGTGCGCTGAGCATCAAGCACGATGTTTACCACTGCAACGAGGGGCATGCGGCCTTCATCGGCATTGAACGCATCCGCGAACTGGTGGGGCGCAAACGGCTCTCCTTCTCGGAGGCTCTGGAGGTGATCCGCTCCTCGTCGTTATTCACGACCCATACACCCGTACCCGCAGGTCATGATGCCTTCCCCGAATCCATGATCCGCCAATATATGGCTCACTATCCGGATGTACTGGGCATTACGTGGGAGCAATTCATCAACTTAGGCAAGACCAATCCCAACGACCCCAACGAGAAATTCTCGATGTCGGTGCTGGCCTGCAATCTTTCGCAAGAGATCAACGGTGTGTCGTGGCTCCACGGCGAGGTGTCGAAGGAGATTCTCGGCAAGATGTGGCCCGGCTACTTCATGAATGAACTTCATATCGGTTATGTCACCAATGGCGTTCACTTTCCAACGTGGACGGCTTCGAGCCTGCGCAGGCTCTATGCTCGTTACTTCCCCAACGGATTTGAAGGACACACCTATAATATTCCCGAATGGCAAAAGGTCTACGACATCGCTGACGAGGAGTTATGGAATGCACGCATGTTCCTGAAAAATAAACTAATAAATCATATTCGCAAACGATATAGCGATCCCAATCAGGTACGTTTGGATTCGCCCCGTCAGATGGTTCAGATCATCGAGGGCATCAAACCCGACGTGCTGACCATTGGTTTCGCCCGCCGTTTCGCCACCTATAAACGTGCTTACCTGCTCTTCACCAACCTCGACCGGCTGTCGGCCATTGTGAACAACAAGGAGCGTCCCGTGCAGTTCATCTTTGCAGGCAAGGCGCACCCCAACGACCAGCCCGGACAGGATCTGATCAAACGCATTGTCGAAGTGTCGGCCATGCCCCAATTTGTGGGTAAGATTCTCTTCCTGCAAAACTACGACATGGAGTTGGCTCGCCGGATGGTGCAAGGCGTGGATGTGTGGCTCAACACCCCCACCCGCCCCTTAGAGGCTTCGGGTACTTCGGGCGAGAAATGTGTGATGAATGGCGTACTTCAATTCTCGGTACTCGACGGCTGGTGGGTCGAAGGCTACAAAGAAGGTGCCGGCTGGATGCTGCCCATGAAGCGTACGTTCGCTGATCAGCACTTCCAAGATGAGCTCGATGCAGAGTTGATTTACAACACGATAGAAGAAGAAATCGCTCCGAAATACTACAAGCGCGACAACAACAACGTCCCCTACGAATGGATTGGCTCGGTGAAGAAATGTGTCGCCGACATCGCCTCCAACTTCACGACAAACCGCATGATCATCGACTATGAAGAGCGTTTCTACAACCAGCTCTGTCAGCGCAAAAAAGAGATCGTTGCCGGTGACTACATGCTGGCACGCGAGATCGCAGCATGGAAACGCAAGGTGTCGGCTGTGTGGGACGAGGTGAAGATCGTGGACGTACAACGAGTGAAGATCGACAACGAAGCCATTTATGTGGGTGCAAAATACCACTTCGGGGTCACACTCAACATTCAGAATCTCAAACCGGAAGATGTCGGGATCGAACTGGTCATCGCCAAGCAAATCATCGGCGGACAGAACATTCTCATCTCGGAAACAGTGGCTCTGAAACAGACCAAAGTCGAGGGAAATATGGTCACCTATACGTTGGATTATATCCCTGCTCAGGCAGGTTCGTTCGATGTGTCGTTACGCATCTTCCCCACCAATGCACACCTGCCGCACCGCATGGATTTCGCGCTGGTAAAGTGGGCATAAAGTCGTTTTTGTCTATTTGTTGGATTTATTGTACATATAGTATTATTTATGCTTCATAAATAGTTGTTTTAGTATAAAAATTACTATCTTTAACAAACGAAATTTATTTTATAAACAAAAAATATGTCAGCACTTACTTTTGATAAAAGCGAATTGGGCAATCTGGAATATTCACTCCAGCGGGAAATGCTCGCCACAGATCGCCGAGGTGGGTATATGAGCACGACCATTGTCTGTTGCAATACCCGTAAATACCACGGGTTGATGGTTGCGCCCATAGACAACAGCGAGAAAACCTATGTTTTACTCTCCTCGCTCGACGAGACAATCGTTCAGCACGATCAGTCGTTCAACTTGGCTCTGCACCGCTTCAAGGGTGTCTATGAACCGCGCGGTCACAAATACATCACCGACTTCGAATACACACCCACTCCGACAATTACCTATCGGGTGGGAGGTGTGATCCTGAAGAAGGAGCTGTTGTGGATTCACCGCCGCACTCAACTCATGATTCGCTATACCTTAGTAGATGCTCACTCGCAAACTAAATTGCGGTTACGTCCCTTCCTTGCTTTCCGCGACAAACACACGCTCTCAAAAGCCAACATGGAGGCCGACGGACACTCCTACCCCGCTATCAACGGAGTGAAATGCCGCCTGTATCAAAATTTCCCGTGGCTCTACCTCCAGACAAACCGTCCCGATGCCGAATTTATACCCGCTCCGGACTGGTACTTTAATTTCGAATACCAACAGGAGTTGCTGCGCGGATACGAAGGATACGAAGATTTGCTTACAACGGGTTATTTCGAAGTGGAACTCAAAAAAGGAGAGAGCATCATTTTCTCGGCTTCGACCGACGAGATGGCTTCGGCCACCACGATTGAGGCGGTATTTGCCGGCTCAATCGCACGTCGCACCCACAAGATCGACTTCATCAGTTGCCTGAGACACTCGGCGCGTCAATTTTTGATTCGTCGCGCTGACGGTCGCACCGAGGTCGTGGCCGGTTATCCGTGGCACGGCATTTTAGGTCGCGAGGAACTGATCGCCCTGCCGGGTATCACCCTCGAACAGGGGAATACGGAAGATTGCATCTGCGCACTCGACACACTGGTGGCCGAGATGAAAGACGGGATGTTCACAGGCTCTGCTTCGGCCTACACGGCGGTGGATGCACCCCTCTGGTTCTTCTGGACATTGCAACAGCTGGAGGCTCATATCGGAGCAGAAGAGGTGTGGAAACGCTACGGCAAGGTGATGAAAAACCTGTTGGAATCCTACCGCTCAGGCATCGGCGACCGCGTCGCGCTGCACGAAAACGGGCTCATCTGGGCCGCGGCTCACAACGAACCGCTGACATGGATGAATTCGGTGATCGACGGCAAAGCAGTCACCCCGCGTAATGGTTATCAAGTGGAGGTGAATGCGCTGTGGTATAACGCTGTATGCTACACACTGGCACTGGCAGAACAATTCAAGGATAAGGTATTTATCAAGGCATGGAAGACCCTGCCGGAGAAGACAAAAACATCGTTTAACGAACATTTCTGGCTGGCAGAAGGCTACTTGGCCGATTACGTCAACGACGTCGAAATCAACAAGTTTATTCGTCCCAACATGATCTTGGCGTGCGGGTTGAACTACAAAATGCCCAGCGAAGAGCAGCGGCTGGAGATCATTCGCACGGTGCAGCAGCACCTGTTGACCCCCAAGGGATTGCGCTCGCTCTCACCCCGCAACCTGCTCTACAAGGGAGCATTGGAGGGTACACCCGCTGAACGGGATTACGCCAGCAAAAACGGTTCTGTCTGGATTTGGCCACTCTCGTTCTACGTGAAGGCCTGCTTCGACATCTGCGGTGCCGGGGAATTGCCCGCAGCCAAGGAGATCTTAGCCAACTTCGACGAGGACATTCAAACCTACGGCATAGGAGCCATCAACGAGACCTACGATGCCGATCCGCCGTACACACCGCGCGGGGCTATTTCGCAGGCGTGGAGTGTAGGCTCGGTGTTACGTATCGACGAGATGATCCGCAAGCAAGAACAACTCCTGCAACCGCAGAAGCATGTCGAAGCAAAAAAAACAGTAAAAAAGGCAGAACGTAAGGTAGTGAAGGAACAAGTGCAGAGTGACGTAAAGCCAAAAACAAGACGAACTACAAAAAAATAAAGGTCATGAGAGTTTTAATGTTCGGATGGGAGTTTCCGCCTCATATTGCAGGAGGTCTGGGAACAGCGTGTTACGGAATGACACGCGGTCTGGCTCGCAACGGGGTGGACGTGTCCTTTGTCGTGCCACATGCCTACGGCGATGAGGACGAACGCTTCATCCATGTGGTGAATGCCAGTGAAGTAGATGCACTTTACGGCTCAGTCTCGGAAGGTGCCGATGACATTCTTTCGAAGATGACGTATATACACATCGACTCGAATATGGTTCCCTATATCTCGCCGGAGGAGTATGTTTCGTATCACGAAAAATACGTAAAGTCGGGCGAGAAGGTGTGGGAGACCACCGACGCGTGGAAGCAACGTTACACCTTTTCGGGTAAATACGGAGCCAACCTCATGGAGGAAGTGGCTCGCTATGCCATGGTAGCCGCGCAGGTTGCACGGGACATGGAGGGGCAGTTCGACGTGATTCACGCCCACGACTGGCTCACCTACTACGCCGGCATCGCTGCCAAGCAGGTCTCCGGCAAGCCGCTGGTGGTACACATGCACGCCACGGAATACGACCGTAGCGGTGAGAATGTCAACACACAGGTTTACGCCATTGAGCGTGCGGGAATGCACGCGGCAGATCGGGTGATTGCCGTTTCGAACCTCACACGCAACATCATCATCACCAAATACGGCGTGCCCGCAGAACATGTGGTAACGGTACACAATGCGGTGCGCTTTGCCGAAAATTGTACGGACATTCCCGAACGAGGACTGGACGACAAAATCGTGACCTTCCTCGGACGTATCACCTACCAAAAAGGCCCCGACTACTTCGTGGAGGCTGCGGCCAAGGTGCTCAAGCGTCTGCCGAATGTGCGCTTCGTGATGGCCGGTTCGGGCGACATGATGAATCACGTCATCCGTCGAGTGGCTCGACTGGGTATTGCCGACAGATTTCATTTCACGGGCTTCCTCAAGGGGGAGGATGTGCACAAGATGTTCCAACTCTCCGACGTATATATCATGCCTTCGGTCTCGGAGCCGTTCGGCATCTCGCCTTTGGAAGCCATGCGCTCGAATGTGCCGGTAATTATCTCCAAACAAAGCGGCGTTGCCGAAGTATTGGACTACGCCATTAAGGTGGATTATTGGGATGTGGATGCTATGGCAGATGCCATCTATGCACTCATCAAGTACCCCGCTTTGTCCGGGATGTTCGCATCGAAAGGACTGGAAGAGGTGACTAACCTCAAATGGAACGATGCCGCGGCCAAAATCAAATCCGTATATGAGGCTGCCATAGCCGATCAGAAAAAATAATTAAACTACAACTCGATATGAAAACAGTTTGCATCTATTTCCAAGTACACCAACCGTGGCGCTTGAAGAAATATCGTTTCTTCAACATGGGCAAAGATCATAACTACCTCGACGACCTGCTGAATCGCTCAATCATGCAAAAAGTGGCGCGTCAGTGCTATCTGCCGATGAATGCCCTGCTGCTGAAGCTCATCAAGGAGAACAAAGGCAAATTCAGGTGCTCGTTCTCAGTCACCGGCACCGCCATCGAACAGTTCCGCGCATTCGCTCCGGAGGTGTTGGAATCCTTCAAGGCTCTGGCAGAGACGGGGTGTGTAGAATTCTTGGCCGAGACCTACTCTCACTCGCTGGCTTCGCTGGCCGACAAAGAGGACTTCACCGAGCAGGTGAAACTCCACACCGCCATCATCAAGAAGGAGTTTGGCGTAAAACCCACCGCCTTCCGCAATACGGAACTCATCTATTCGGACGACATCGGCGAGATGGTGGCCGAGATGGGATTCAAGACCATGCTGACAGAGGGCGCCAAGCACATATTAGGTTGGAAATCACCAAACTACGTATATGCAAACGCCAAAGACCAGAAACTACGTCTCTTGCTTCGCAACTACAAACTTTCGGACGACATCGCTTTCCGCTTCTCCAATCAGGGGTGGGATCAATATCCGCTGACGGCCGAAAAATATGCCAAGTGGCTGGCTTCGGACGATATGCCGGGCGAGGTGATCAACCTGTTTATGGACTACGAGACCTTTGGCGAGCATCAGAAAGCCGACACGGGGATCTTCGAATTTATGCAGGCACTGCCCAAGGCACTGTTAGCAAAGAAAAACGACCTCGAATTTGCTACGGTGAGTGAGGCTGCCAAGAAGAGTCAACCCGTAGCTGTGCTGCACTGCCCGCACGTCATGTCGTGGGCAGATGAGGAGCGCGACGTAACGGCATGGCTGGGCAATGAACTGCAAAACGAGGCTTTTTCGAAATTGTATGCACAGAAAGCCAAGGTCGAAGCGCTTAAAAATGCAGACTTCGACTATGTGTGGCGTTTCATGCAGACTTCCGACCACTTCTACTACATGGCCACAAAATGGCTCTCCGACGGGGATGTACACTCCTACTTCAACCCCTACGAATCGTCGTACGAGGCCTTCATCAACTACATGAACGTACTCTCCGACTACATTGTCGAACTCGACAAGGCTGTCGCAGCGAAGAGCAAGCAAAAAGCATAAGGATTTAAAAAACAGTTTCTAAAGCAATAAGGTCGGAATTCTATGAATTCCGACCTTATTTTTACTAAAAAAAGGCAACAAAAAGTATATCGTAATCTTAAAATGCTTACATTTGGGCACTTTATTAAAACAGAATATGAATAGTGTATTCATTCTACTGAATAGTCTAAACGACTGGAAACCTTATTGTGAGACCGACAGCATCCTGACAGGATCAGACTATTTGGAACATCTATATGTGGGAAAAGATCCCAAACTCGTCATCAATCTGAGTGACGAATACAGCTACAACTCCGAAGGGTACTACTGTTCGCTGTTGGCTCAGGCTCGCGGACAGAAGGTGATTCCCGATGTCGAGACCCTCAACAAACTCGAAACAGGAACGGGCATCCGCATGAACATCAACTTGCAGAAGTTATGTCACCAATGGATTATCAAGAACAATATTACGGATAACACGTGGTATTTGAACATCTATTTCGGAACCTGCAAAGAGAAAGGCATGGAGAAAATTGCCCGTTTCATCTTCGACAACTACCCGTGTCCAATTCTGCGCGTAGGCTTCAACAACCACTGCAAGAACCAAATCGAGACGGTGCAAGCACTCTCTCTGAAGCAACTCTCAGAAGAGGAACAGGACAATTTTGCCAATGCGCTGGACAACTTCAGCAAGAAAGTATGGCGCACACCCCGTTCCACCAAACCTTGCCGTTACAGTTTGGCCATCCTGTACGATCCCGAAGAGAAATTTCCGCCCAGCGACAAAGATGCCTTAAACAAATTTTTGGAGGTGGCGAAGCGGATGAACATCCACGCGGAGCTGATCACCGAGGAAGATGCTACCCGACTGATGGAGTACGATGCACTCTTCATCCGCACGACGACCTCGCTGAATCACTACACGTTTCATCTTTCGCAATTAGCCACCATCAACGACATCGTCGCTATCGACGACCCGGAGTCCATCATACGATGCACCAACAAGGTGTATCTGAGTGAGTTGTTCGAGAAAGAACACATTCCCGCACCCGCCTCGATGTTGGTATTCCGCTCCAACAACAACACATTCGAGCAGATCAGCAGCCAACTGGGTACGCCCTTCATTCTGAAAGTTCCCGACGGATCGTTCTCCATCGGTATGCGCAAGGTGACCAATGAGGAGGAGTTACAGGAGGCCTTGGGCATCCTATTTGAGAAATCGGCTATCCTACTGGCACAGGAATTTACCCCCACAGAATACGACTGGCGCATCGGCATGCTCAACGGAGAGCCGCTTTTCGCCTGCAAATACTACATGGCCAAAGGACATTGGCAGATCTATAACCACTCGGCTTCGGGGAAAGATCTGTGCGGCCCGTGGGACACCATCCCCATCTATCAGGTTCCGCAGAAAGTGCTCGACATCGCTATTAAGGCCTCGGCATTGATCGGGAAAGGGCTCTATGGCGTGGATCTAAAGATGATCAACGGCAAGCCGATGGTCATTGAGATCAACGACAACCCAAGCATCGACCACGAAGTCGAAGATGCTGTGCTGGGCGACGAGCTCTACTACCGTATTTTGAATCATTTCATTCACCAGTTAGATAAGCAGCACGCCTAACCAGCCGAAAAAATGGACGCCGAGATACAAATTGAGCAGGCCGGCAAGGCGGATTTAGATAGCATCGTGCAGATCGAGAACAGTTGTTTCGAGGCAGATAACTTCTCGCGTCGGCAACTATCCTACCTGATCGGCAAAGCTCGCGGAGGATGTTTTATCGCCCGCATGGAGGGAAAAGCCGTCGCCTATATTTGCTTGATTTGGCGGCTCGGCAATGCCAATCTGCGCATCTACTCACTCGCTGTACTGCCCGCCGCACGAGGTCGGAAAGCGGCGCAGGCACTCATCGACAAGAGCATAGAATATGCACGACAGCAGGGTCTAACGGAGCTTACACTCGAAGTAAAAAGTGACAACACAGCCGCTCTGGGGCTCTACACTAAAAACATGTTTTGCCGCACCTCCATCCTGCCCGGTTATTATCACGACGGCACCGATGCGTGGCACATGAAACGCGAGGTTCAATAGCAAAGGGGCAAATCATTCGCAATCATCGGAGATTGCTGTAAATAACTGCGGCAACAGATTCAAACAGTTTCTAATTTTGCCGACAAATTCTTAATTTTTGTAGATTCCTTCTATACTATCTGTTTTATTTTTAACTTTGCAAAAAAGAACCAATGAATATGGATACTATTTTGAAGTGGTTGCGTAGTTATATATCGCCCATTTTTCTGGCACTTCTTGTAGCTTCGTTTATTTTGTGGTATATCGCAAAATTAAACTACACCTACACAACCGAGCAAGTTGTGCTGGTAGATGTGGATGGAGAGCCCTTTAAGGTGACCTGCGTAGTCGAAGGTGTGGGCACCAACCTCTTCGGCTACAAGATGTACATGAGTAAAACACTGCGGATTCCGCTCACAGAACTCAAATACAAACGTTCGCGCGAAGAGGGACATGACAACCTGATTATTCTCAATCCGCAATCGTTGCAAAACGCCATTTCCGTGCGTTTCAGCGACATAAAAGTGATCTCTATCGGAGCGGTGCCCGAAATAGCCTATCCGCAGCAACCATGATGAAAATCGGTATCACAGGAGGCATCGGCAGTGGTAAAAGTACCGTCTGCCGTCTCTTTGCAGCACGCGGAATCGCGGTGTACGACTCCGACAAGCAGGCTAAACGACTGATGGTTGAGGTGTTGCGAGAACAAATCATGGCGCGCTTCGGCACACAAACTTTTCGTGACGGGACTCTCGACCGCAGTTATCTATCTGAAGTGGTTTTCAATGACCCGCAGGCATTGACTGACCTCAACGCCTTGGTACATCCCGCGGTGAGAAGCGATTTCAATCGGTGGTGCGAGACGCAAACAGGCGAATACGTGATCTTGGAAAGTGCCCTTCTCTTCGAGGCAGAGTTGGAACAGTTAGTGGACAAAACCCTTGCTGTGCTAACACCGCAAGAGTTGCGGCTGGAGCGCACCTGCGCACGCGATCATACCAATCGGGAGGCCGTGCTCAAACGCATGGCGGCACAACTCAGCGACGACGAACTCCTCACACGAGCAGACTATACCCTTGTTAATATCTTCGAGGAAGATTTAGAGCCCAATGTGACAAAATTAGATCGCATATTTAGACATGATGCTAAAAATCAATAATATAGATTTCACACAGCCACAGGTGATGACCATTCTCAACGTCACCCCTGATTCGTTTTTTGCCGGCAGCCGCACACCAAGTACCGAACAGATCGAACAACGGGTACGGGAGGCCGTACATGCAGGATGTAACATTCTCGACGTGGGAGGTTACTCTTCACGCCCCGGTGCAGCAGAGGTCTCGCCCGACGAGGAGTGGCACAGGGTCGCGACCGGTATCAATGTCATCCGCCGAATCGCACCGGAGATGGTTGTGTCGGTGGATACATTTCGCAGCACGGTAGCGCGGCAGGCTATCGAAACCTACGGCAAAATCATCATCAATGACATTTCGGCCGGAGAGGCCGATGAACAGATGTGGCAGGTGGTGGCTGAGGCCGATGTCCCGTACATTGCTATGCACATGAAAGGCACGCCCGCCACCATGCAACACCTCACGACCTATCAGGATATTGTGACGGAAGTAGTGGCCTATTTCGAACAACGGACCACTCTGATGCGCAAACAGGGGGTACGTCAAGTCATTCTCGATCCCGGCTTTGGTTTTGCAAAAACCACAGAGCAGAATTTTGAGTTGCTCCGCGGACTCCATCGACTCTGTGCCTTAGGGTATCCCGTACTGGCCGGAGTCTCCCGCAAGTCAATGATCTACAAGACACTCGACACCACACCCGATCGGGCATTAGCCGGTACGGTGGCGTTAGGCTGGGAGTGCCTGCGTCAGGGGGCGACCCTCCTGCGGGTACACGACACACAAGAGGCCGTAGATACGATCAAACTATTCAAAACCTTTCAACGATGATACAGGTTACGGATATACATAAGAGTTTCGGCACGCTGGAGGTGCTCAAGGGCGTTTCGCTCCACATAGAGAAGGGAGAGGTGGTCACGATCGTCGGAGCAAGCGGTGCAGGCAAGACTACCCTACTGCAAATTATCGGCACCCTGTCACACGCGGACCAAGGGTCGGTCGTCATCGACGGCACGGAAGTGCTCTCGCTGGGGGACAAAGCGCTGTCGCAATTTCGCAACGAACGCATCGGCTTTGTTTTCCAATTTCACCATCTGCTACCCGAATTTTCGGCCTTCGAGAATATCTGTATTCCCGGTTGGATCGGGCACCGAGATCGGGCATTGGTCGAACAACGGGCAGATGAGTTGCTTACGCTGATGGGTCTTACCCACCGCCGCAACCACAAACCGAGCGAACTATCAGGTGGTGAGCAGCAACGTGTTGCCATCGCAAGAGCACTGATTAATTCCCCGGCTGTATTGCTTGCCGACGAACCTTCGGGCAACCTCGACTCCCACAATCGAGATGAGATCCACCGTCTATTCTTCGAACTGCGCGACAAATTGGGGCAGACGATTGTGATCGTTACCCACGACGAGAATCTGGCCGAAATGGCCGACCGCAAGATCACCATGTGCGACGGTCGCATCCTGTAATGCCATGGAGCGAGAGGAACTGAAAGAACTGCTGGAACTCCTCCACGACAAATACAACCGCCCCGAATTCATCGAGGAAGATCCCATCAGCGTACCCCACCGCTTTACAGATCGGGACGACCGCGAGATTGCCGGTTTCTTTGCCGCCACCATCGCGTGGGGCAATCGTAAAGCCATCGTGAGCAGCGGCCACCGCATGATTCAATATATGGACCATGCACCCGCCGACTTTGTACGCAACGCCTCCGACCGGGAGTTGGCGATGCTCTCATCCTACGTGCACCGCACTTTCAACGGGCGAGATTTCCGCGATTTCGTCCTTTCAATTCGCTCTCTGTACGAGCGTTTCGGCGGTATCGGTTGCTTTTTCGAGAGTCGTTACCTTGCCACGCAGGATATGCGCATCGTGCTATCGGAATTTCGACGCGAATTTCTCTGCACAGCGCACGACAACCATTGTGAAAAGCACCTCTCGTCGATTGACAAGGGGGCAGCCTGCAAACGGCTGAATATGTACCTGCGCTGGATGGTGCGCCGCGATGAGCGGGGTGTCGATTTTGGCGAATGGACACAGATTCCCATGTCGGCGCTCTACCTGCCGCTGGATCTGCATTCGGGAAATGTCGCACGCAGTCTGGGGCTGCTTCGGCGCCCCCAAAACGACTGGAAAGCCGTGGCTGAGGTCACCGCCGCCCTGCGCATATTCGATGCTGACGATCCCGTGCGTTACGATTTTGCGCTGTTCAGCGCGGGAATCGACAGACTGTTGACGGCGGAAAAACAATCCAAATAAAAAAACCTTCCCACGAGACAGAAGAAACTGAGTTGGAAGCTCACAAGTTTCACTGAAACGCAGAAAGGCTCGACAAAGATAGCATTTATTTTCATCTCTTTCTAAAAAAATGCTATGCTGTCACAAAAATCAATCAAACCACTCTTTATTGGGGGTATCTCCAAGTATAAAAACAAGTTCGCCGCCACAGATTATGTCACTATGTTTCAGGGTCGTTGACTTGTAGGGTTTCCCGTTCAAGGTCAAAGATTGGATGTAGTAATTTTCTTTGGCAAAATTCTCCGTTTTGATATTAAATTGTTTGCCATTGGGAAGATTTATCAACACTTGCTCCAAAGAGGGGCTTCCAATCTCATACACATCGCTACCCGGACACATCGGATAGAATCCCATGGCCGAGAATAGGTACCACGAACTCAACTGACCGCAATCATCATTTCCGGGTAATCCACTCGGAATAGGCAGATAATATTTGTTGATTATTTCACGCACCCGTTGCTGTGTCAACCAAGGTTTCTTGCACACGTTATACATGTAGGGCGCGTGCATCACAAATTCATCGCCCACATAGTAAGAAGCTGTTTTAATTTTATTGATAAGAATTGTTATGCACTATTTTTCGATGATTTTTTCGCGCCGGTTGAGGCGCATAGCGTTGCCTATGCAACGAAATCGACACGAAAAAAGGGCGAAAAAGAGTCATAACAAAATTATTGAATGAATTTAAAACAGCTTCTAAATTTAAAACAGTTTCTTAGAGCGTAAACACCACCGTCGAGTAAGCACTCATCTTGAGGGCGGTCTTCGACTCTTTTTTACCTGTATAAATTTCGTTCAGCGTCGCCACAACCTCCTTCACATTGTCGTCAAGAGTGAACTCCACCGTCTGTGGTCCAAAGTTGTGCAGCACGAGCACCTTCTCGTTGCCCGCCTGACGATACCACGCCGCAAGGCTCGGATATTTATCGTTCGCCTCGTTATACACCGCATGACGGGTCATCGTACCCACAGCCAATGCAGGATAGTTGTTGCGCAATGCTGTGAATGTGCGGTAGACCTTCAGCAGAGAAGCGTTGTCACCACTCTGAGAGGTGACTGTGCCGACGGAACTTTCCATCTGCGCATCTATATTCGATCCGTTCGTATAGTTGGTCGTGTAGCTGTCTCCCCACAACATGCGGCTGCGGACATATTGGTCGTCCTTGTCTTTTTTGCCATAGAATCCCAACTCCTCACCGTAGTAGATGTAGGGTGATCCGCCCGCGGTGAGCAACACCGCAGCAGCTAATTTCGAGCGATTCACGTTGTTTTCCAGTTGCGAACGGGTGCGCTCCTCATCGTGGTTCGAGAGTTTGGTTGCCTCGATGTAATCCGCACGCTTGGCAGCATATAGCTGCTGATACGACAGAATATCTTTGACAAAATAACGTCCTATGCCATTGTTGAGCGCGTAGGAGAGGCGATACATAAAGTCAAACTCAAACAACGCGGGCAGTCCGGAGTAGTAGGGGGCCACCCGATCGGCACCATCCAGCACCTCGCCCACCATGTAAATATCCTTGGTGTGCGACTGCTTGAAGTAGGTGTTCAGGTCGTCGTAGAAACCCTTGAGAAAGGTCGGATTTTCATTGGAATAGGAGTTGTGGTAGATGTGTTTCACCGCATCCAGACGCAAGCCGTCTACCCCGCGATCAATCCATCCCTTGGCAGCATTGACCACCTCCTGATAGGGTTTCGATTCGCGGAACGAGGCAAGTGCACCGTAATTCAGGTCAGGCATCCAGTCGGTATAGAAGTTAGAGTGGAACTGCCACGACTTCATCCCCTCGAACTTAATATCCTGCGCATTGGAGTTGGTCAGCGTAAACGGCACACCCAACTGCACCCTGTCGGTGGTGTTTCGTGCACCATATTTGTAGGCATCCCACTCCGTAGCAGAGGTGCGGATGAGAAATCCCCACGGCGATTGGTAGTTGACGGTCAACTCATAGATGTTGTTGCCTCGGTCATAGAATTTTCTGTTGGTAGCGGGATCTCCGCTATAAAGATATTTAGCCCCCGTAGGTGACTGATCGGGATTCGCAGCATCGGGCACCGTAGCCGTGGTCACGGTGAGTTTCGGAGCGGAGGCATTGCTCCAGTCCAATCTGAATTTGTAAATTTTGCTCGGCTCGGTCGAGGTGCCGGGGGCATTTTTCCACTCGCCCGACACATACACACCATCGGTAATCATCGGAATCTTACCTGCTGCAATATCGGCCGCCGGATCCTGCGAGAAGATGTAGTAATTACGGTATGGCGAGGTTTCCGAGGCACACGCCGACTTGAACCACGCATGTCCTTTCCCCGTGTGGTTGAGCACGTAATCCAGATAGATGCGGATGCCTTTGGCATGTGCCGCCGCCACTAACGCATTGAAATCAGCCTCCGTACCGTATTGCGGATTAACCTTGGTGTAGTCCGTCACGTCGTAACCGTGGTAGGAGTCGGCCGGATGAATCGGCGAGAGCCAAATCGCCGACACACCCAACGATTGAAGGTAATCGAGTTTGGCAGTAATGCCGTTGAAATCGCCCATTTTGTCGCCATTGGAGTCGGCAAACGAATAGACCAACAGCTGATAGGTGATGTCGGCGCGCTTCTCGCCATCCCATGTGCGAGGTGTGGCCACGGCAAGTTTATAGTCCACTTCTCCGGGATTCGGATCGGGATCAATCGGTGGTTTATCACCGTTACTGCCTTTTTTTATGTCATCGGTGCATTGCACCATCATCATCACAACAACGGCTGCTGCAAGGAATCGCAAAAATCTGATCATCATATTCATTTTGTTTTAGATTGCTTAGGAGCCGGTATCCCGATCAAAGGATACCGGCCAAAGTTACTACAAGTCGTTATTTAGACTTGGTGTAAGTGAGTGTGAAGGGGTGTTTCGAAACCTTCAGCACAAAGTCAAACGTTCCGGCCTTCGACATCTTCAGGTTGCCGCCTTTGTATATCAAATCGGTCGCGTCACCTGCAATATCCAGTTTCCAGTCGTCGTTGAAACGAACTTTATACTCTCCGGGCTCAGCAAAAACTACACCCTTAACTGTCCATTCGTCTTTCACCTTGTCGTAGGTGAAAGCTGCATCGGGTGCGCCCCAACCATTGAAGGTGCCGATCAGTCCGATGCGGGTAATCGGGAAAATGGATGCGGTGTTCGCTGTCAGATCGGCTTTGACACAGGCCCAGCCCTTCGTAGTTGCTGCGGCTGCACCGGTCTCGGCCAACACATAATTTGTCAAGGCATTGCCCTCGTCATACACGCCTGAAGTCAAATACCAGCTCTTTGCCGACCACGGAGAACCGAGCAGCACGGGGGCTGTAAAGGACACTGCCGTACCTATTTCCACGATGCCGTCGTACTGACCGTCCGCACCGGAAGGATAGATGTGCGTCGAAACAGCCGTATCACCCGTAAGGTTCAGACAGAACGGATAAGCAACCGAATTGAAGGCCACCTTATAAGGCATTGCATTGACATCCAATACGACCTGATAGGTACCGGTAGGTTTGTCGAACATGAAGTTTTGACCGCCGTCAAAGGCAAAGTTATTGCCGATGGCGAATTTCCAAGCGTTATTCAAACGGAACTTGTACTCTTTGGCTGTGGTCAATGCGATCACGGCCGAATAGGTGTTTGTCTTGTTGTCGTAGGTCATCTCGGTGTCGGGAGTGTTCCAACCCGTAGGTGTGGCCTCACCGATCATACCCATGCGAACCACCTTGACCAAGAGTATGGTCCCGGCCTTCTTGTCGATGCAAATACGGTAAACACCATTGGGCACAGTGATATTGTTATCAGGTGCAGCCACCAATGTTCCGGAAATCACATCGTTTCCCTCGATGGTTTCGGCCTTCATGTCGATACTACCGACATCCTTGCCCCAAGCGGGTTCGGGCGAAACTTTGAAGGAGGTGCTCGCGCCACCACCGTTATCGGTCAGGTCCAGGAAACCCTCGTAATAACCCTTCTGCAACGTGCTCATCGGAATTTGAGGAGCCGCGCCGGGATTCCAGCCTTGATGTGATCCGATCACATACATCGCTGCCGGGAACGTTGCCAGATAGGTGGTCACAGCCACCTCGTGTGCCGGAGAAGAGACACCTTCAGTCACACTCTCCGAGTAGGCAAACACATAGAGTTTCACCGTACTCGTCGCAGCTTCGGGCACTCCCATCGACAACATCATCTCGTTAAACTCATCGACGTTCATCGACAACGACGTACCGGTAAGATCTTTCTTTAACAGCGTCATATCGGGAGCTGCCGCACGCGAAGAGGCAGGTGCAGGTGCGGTGTAGGATGCAAATACACTATACGTCGCTGTCTCATTATAGTTCAGCAGAGCGGGAGTCCATTTGATGATGGTGATATTTTCTTTGGACTTAGTCTCATCGAGTAGCAACTCCGAAGGGGTATCTGTCGCAGGTTCCGGTGATACATAATCGCCGTAAGCATAGATACTATTGGATAACTCTTCGGACGAATAACTCTTCTCTGATCCGTTCTCAGCCACAACATAAAACATCACCGAGAAGGTCGAATTTACGGGCAGAGTCGGGAAAAGCGTATAAAGTTTCTCCTTGAACGCGGTTTTGTCCAGCGTAAAGAAGAGCTCTTCGGTCGAACCCATCATCTGTGCCGTTCCATTATATTTTGCATAGAACGAATAGGTAATATCCTCTCCGATAAAGCGAGCCGCCTGCCACGAGAAGGTTACACCCTCGTCCATCGTATTCTTGGTCATCAGAATATCCGCATGGGCATTCAGCACAGGAGCTACGGGAGCAGTCGAGAAGGCATCTTCGCTGGTGTCTTTATCGCAACCGACAAACGAGAGAGCCAACACTGCAAAAGCAACTAAATATTTCAATACTTTCATAATTTTTCTCTTTTTTGATTCGATGGCGCGGCGGTCACGTGAGGGCACCGCCGCCATCGCATCTGGTTTACTTTTCTACTGCTTCTCCATTACCAATACATACGGTGCACGATCGGCATAGAGTTTCATGATATACGAACCTGCCGCAGGAACAAAGATGTTTTCGCCTCCGTAAGAAACAAGGTTCACACCACCCAATTCTTGGTCTCTCTCACCGCTGTCACCTAATTTGAAATCCCAACTCTTGTTCAGGCGCACCAGAAAATCGAGGCCATCGGTAAAGGTAACTACGGGAGATGTCCACACATTGGTCACGGGTGAATAGGTCATATCGACCTCTCCGGCATCCCAACCGCCAAACGATCCCAGCATATTGACCGAAGTCACGGGTGTCGCCTCGATCGTACGCTCGGCACTGCTGATCAACGTCACTTTAATTTTCCAAATACCGGGTTTCAGTTGCAGGTTTCCGTCGGAAGCCGCCGTGAAGTTCTTGTCTACCTTAAATTTATCGAAACCCCAATTGCCATGATCCCAGTCGGGAGAATCGATGATCTTAAATCCAGAGAATCCGGGAGTTCCGGCAACATCCTCCGTGAAGTTAAACAATCCTTCATATACATTTGAACCACCGGAAGTCTCCCAAATCTTAGGTGCTTTTTCGGGTGCCCAACCTTGGAACCATCCGGGCACATAGAGATTACGCAATGCGGCCTTGAAGGTCTTCACATTAAAAGTGATGTTATTCGAGGCGGGAGTCACGACCTCGGTCGTACCCATTTGAGCAACAATATAGGCCTCAATATCGGCCGACGAGTTTGCAGGCACTTTCAACGTATTGACAACAATGCCGTTGAAATCCGCTTTACCCATGGTGATCGAAGTCGAGAACGAGCGTGCAGCCAAAGTCGAACGTTCGCCAAGTTTCAGATAAAGAGAGTATTGTATGGCTGTAGGAACGCCAAAATCAGCTTTGGAATAGGTGAATGTCACCTCTTCAGTTTTGACATTGTCGATGTTGACGACAACGGCATCATGTGCATTCAAAACAGGAGCTATGTAGGTCGAGGCATCGGGAAGCCCGACAGTTTCCAGCTCGGTATCGCAAGCAGTCAGTGTGGCTGCGGCTGCGAACATCGTCATGATATATTTAATATATTTCATCATCTTATCTTTAAAAGATTTAACAATTCATCGAAAGATTAATAGCCCGGATTCTGTACCAGATTGGGGTTCGTACTCATCTCGGACGAAAGAATAGGATAGACCGTACGGAACGCGTCGATCGCAATCTTACCATCGGCAATACCGCCCTTGAACGGCCACGAGAACGAGGCTTTGGTGAAGTATCCATAGCGGATAAGGTCGGTACGACGGTGTCCCTCCCACATCAACTCACGGGCACGCTCCTGCAACAGGAAGTCCAGATTCAGCGACAGAGGCGTAGTCACTCCGGCACGATCGCGCAACTCTTTGATATAGCCCAGAGCCGTAGCATCGGTGGTCATACCGCCGCCGATACGAGTCACGGCCTCGGCATAGATCAGATACATCTCAGCCAGACGGAATAACGGGAAGTCGGCAGAGGAAAATTTGTAGTTGACATTGGTCGCTCCCGTGTCGTAAGTATTGTTGGAGTAGAGCGGATTGAATTTCCAGCAGATCCACGCACTATTAATGTTGAGTACCTCCATCTCTTTCTTTTGACCGCCATTGTAGAAGAAGGCACGTTTGTCGGAAGAGGCTCTGTTGTAGCCGAAGCCGGTCTCTTCCCAAGTCACGTTCTGCAAATCGAAATTCGCAACGTATTGATCCGATACATGGTAACCGTTCCAGCAATCGAGATACATGGTCTTTGTGTCGCCAACCAGCGGAACACCCAAGGCCGTTGTGATCCCCTCACCTTGTGCCGAATTCAGAGCACCGCTGATCAGGTGGGTTGTACCGCCCCAACTTTGCGTAGTCATCTTGTCATAAGCCACGGCAAAAATGAACTCCTCATTTGCGCCGTTGGTCGAGTTGTCCTGCATGAACAGTTCTGCATAAGCACCCAACGTATGAGTTCCACGCTGTACTTTGTGGATCTTGTAACCCATTTTGATCACTTCGGCCGCTGCTGCTTTCGCTTTCTCCCATTGCGCCGTTCCGGTGTAGACCTCGGCATTGAGATACATGCGAGCCAACACAGCCCACACAGCACCTTTGGTAGCACGCGGATAGGGAACCGTGCCAAAAGCAGGCATGTCGGCATCGGTGGTCAAGGCTACAAGCTCGCTCTCGATCCAGTTGTAGAGATTCTCGCGACCGATCTGTTTGGGCAGATCTCCGCCAATACTTTCCTCCGTAGCAAAGGGCGGATTTCCATACAAATCAAGCAGAATGTAGTAGTAGAGCGCACGCATGAAACGCATCTCTGCGCGATATTTATGCACGTCCCCCGCGAAATCGGAATGTCCGCGAGCAGCCAGCCGATCGTCGGCCGTCTGAAGGAAGTACTCATTGCATGTGGTGATGGCTTTCATGCAACGCGAATAGACAGAAATCACGGCAGCATTGTCGGAAGAAGTCCATTTATCGTACTGCAAGTCGCCCATGTAAGCATCTTTCCATGCACATTTCACGGCATCGGTCGACACCTCGTTCAGCATCGTATATTGACGCACCAACTCGGTCTCTCCGGATGTCACGGAGATATTCAGATCCGAGGAGCCTGCATCATTCTGACTTACCAACGCAAAATAACTGTAAACATAAGCCATGCCCTTCAAATAACTATCTTTGTCTTTGTAGGCCGTCTCAGAGGTGTTATCGGTCGGGTTGAGTGGCAATGTATCGAGATCTCCGATACACGACGAAAGCATCACTACGGATGTCAGACAAGCCACACTATATAATAATATCTTTTTCATTGTTCTCGAATTGTTTAGAAGTTAAGGTTCAAGCGCAACGTGTAAAGTCGCGGACGCGGAATGATCGTACCGTCTACACCGTCGTTACCGAGCAACTCTGGATCGAGACCCGAATAATTGGTGATGACAAAGACATTCTGAACCGATGCGGCGATACGCAGGTTGACTTTTGATTTGCGGATGTTACGGAAGGTATAACCCACGTTGATGTCATCCATACGGAAGAACGAAGCGTTCTCCAAGAACATATCCGAATATTGCTGTTTGGTATCCATAACCTTGGTGAATCCGGTTCGGGTGTTATATTCGGTGAAGTTCGTCAGGTAGTCGTAAGACAAAGCGTTGCAATCGGTCGTTGCATTGTCGATCGCCACCTTGTTGATCAGGTAGCCGCCAAACGAGGCGTGACCGTTGAAACCAAAGTCCCAGTTCTTGTAGGTAAATTGTGTACTGATACCGAAGAAGAAGTTCGGCATGGGGCTCTTACCCGTCACGTACTTGTCGGCATCGGTAATGGTGCCGCTACCGTCACGATCGACAAATGCGTCTTGGATCGGCCGGCCGTTCGTGTCGTAGATCTGTTGGAACAGGTAGTAGGTGAAGGGGGCGAAGCCCTCGCGGTGCAACGACGAAGTGCCGCTACCGCCCAATTTACCACCGGTCTCAACACCCAGATAGCCGGGGGCTTTGGAAGCCGTCAGTTTGGTGATCTCCGTATTCTGCCATGTTCCGTTGAAGTTGATGGTCCACTGCATATCTTTGCGTTGGATCGGCACAAAGTTCAATGCCACCTCAACACCCTTGTTCTTCATGTCACCGATGTTCGAGATGATCGTGTTACCGAAGTTCGAACCCATCGGAGTGATCACGTCGTTGAGCAGGTCAAAGGTGTGACGATAGTAAACATCCACCGCACCGTTGATGCGACCGTTCAAGAAACCGAAGTCCACTCCCACGTTCCAAGTCTCGGTGGTCTCCCACTTCAGATTACGGTTGTATTTCTGAGGAGCCAGCGTGGTGATAGGTTTGCCGTCGGGTCCTACGGGATATTGTGTTTCCGGCTTGGTAGACTCTACGTAACGAGCCAAATAGGGATAGTAATCATCGTCAAGCCCCTGCTGACCGGTACGTCCCCATCCCACACGGAGTTTTAAGGCCGAGACAGCGGATGAATTTTTCAGGAAACTCTCCTGTGCAATGTTCCACGCAAAAGCGGCCGAGGGGAACAATCCCCAACGGTTGTCTTTGTGGAAACGGGAAGAGGCATCCCCACGCAGCGTGAAGGTAAACATATAGCGCGAATCAAACGAGTAGTTGACACGACCGAAGAACGACAGCAGGTAGTACTCGCGGGCATTGGTCGGATCTTCCCGGTAGAGTTTCTCCCGGTCGTTGTTGTAGAACGCGCTGTTGTCGGATTTCACATAGTTGTGCTGCCACGAGTAACCGGCCATCACATCGAGTGCGTGTTTGCCGAGCGTTTTGTTGTAGTCGATATAAGCCTCCAGCAACAAGTTCTTGCTGTAATTTTTGTAGTTCTCGTAGAGATCGGGGCTCGCTTTGAGCGACGATACCGTGCCGAGATTATTGTATTTCGTACCCTTGGTCTGCGCAATGTCGTAACCCAAGTTCAAGTTCAGACGTAGATCTTCCAGTCCGTGGATCTTATAGTCCAACTGCAAGTTACCCAGTGAACGCAGGGTTTTGTTGTAGTTCACATAGTCGTAGAGTGTTGACAGCGGGTTGCTGGCAGCCTGTGTGTTGGCAGCACCGCCCTTGAACCAGTTCCAATAGCCGTTCGAGACCACCGAATTGTCGATCGAGCCGTCCGCTTTGGTGAAGTAAATCGGCTGTGTCGGGTCGAACGAAAGGGCACTGCCCACCGCTGAATTTGCCCAATTGGTGTAGTTGTACACGCCACGGGCGTTGATGGTCACGGTCAGGTGATTCTTCAAGAACGTAGGAGCCAGATTGATACCGATTGTTCCGCGTTGGTTGTCGCCACCCTTCTGCGTACCTTGGTCGTAGTTGTAACCCAAGCTGACACGATAGGGAAGACGGTCTTTGTAGTTGCCGAACAGACTGACGTTCTGGTCTGTAGCAAATCCGACGTGGAAAATCTGTTTCTGCCAGTCGGTGTTCTCCTTGCCCATCAGAGCGTGCACTTTGTCGCCATCGGTGGTACCTGTGGGATAACGAACGTCCATGAAGGCACGGTACTCGTCACCCGACATCACACCGATCGTACCGGTGTTCTGCTTCGCGGTGTAACTGGAGTTGTAGCTCACCTGCAAGGTGTTACCCTTGCCTTTTTTGGTGTTGATGATAATCACACCGTTCGAGGCACGCGAACCGTAGATGGCGGTTGCCGATGCGTCTTTCAACACGTTGATCGACTCGATGTCGTTGGAGTTGACCGATGCCAACGGATTGCCCATGCCTGCACCGCCATCGGTGGTGACAGGTACGCCGTCGATAACGATCAACGGATTGTTGTTGGCTTTGAGAGAGGCCGTACCGCGGATTTGGAGCGAAGCTCCCGAACCGGGTTCACCTGTTGCGGGGGTAACCCGCAATCCGGGAACTTTACCCTGCAAAAGTTGATCGGGGGAGTTGACAGCACCTCGGTTGATCTCTTCGGCCTTGATCGCAACGACCGAACCGGTCATGTCGTTCTTCTTGACCGAGCCGTAGCCGATTACCACCACATCGTCGAGCGCCATCAGGTCCTCCGAGAGTGTCAGCGGCTTCCACAGCGAAGACGAAGCAACTAATTCTCTGGTTTTGAAGCCGATAAAACTAACTTCAATCACCGAATTGGCATCTTTCACCTTGATCGTAAAAGTTCCATCCGCAACGGTTGTAGCACCGTTGAGTGTCCCCTTCTCAAGGAGCGTGGCACCGACCACGGGCACTCCCGCGGCATCCAAGACGGTGCCCTTCAGTTCGTACTTACCATTTTGGGCAAGTGCGAGGGGGGGGGTTAGCAGACAAAGAAGCGTCAGCCCCAAACACATAGCTAAAAATTTTCTCATAAAGCTTTAAGTGTTAATTAATAATTGATTGGTTAAATAGGTTTTTTAGTTTTTAGAAACTGTTTGAATTTGTTACCGAAGTTATTTAAGTGCTGTTTTTGTTCCTGTTTTTGTTCTGTCAATCCGATTTTAGCGAGCTAAATGAGGATTTATAGGGCGAAAAGAGCCGAAAAGAACAAGATGAAGATATTTAAAACAGCTTCTTATATTTGGTGATTCATTTTTTTCTCCACACAGTAAATTTTGCCGCAAACAGCGATCTCCACCGGAGCCCCTTCGTTGGTCACCTCGACCGCACTGTGCGACACCCGCACCGAGAGCACCCTACCGCGGTAGTTGACCTTGAACGAGAGTCCCGACCAGTTGGCAGGCAACGCGGGGTTGAAGGTCAACATCCCGTTTTGCATGCGCATACCGCCGAATCCCTCGACCACCGAGAGCCACGATCCCGCCATGGAGGTGACATGCAATCCCTCTTCGATTTCGTGGTTGTAGTCATCCAAATCCAGTCGTGCCGTGCGCAGGTACAACTCGTAGGCCTTCTCCATATCACCGATCTTAGCGGCCAGAATCGAGTGAACACACGGTGAGAGACTCGACTCATGGACGGTGCGTTGCTCGTAGAAATGGAAGTTGCGACGCAAGGTCTGCTGATCAAAATCCTCCTGAAACAGATAGATGCCCTGCAACACATCGGCCTGCTTGATGAAGCACGAGCGCAGGATGCGATCCCAACTCCATTTCTGGTTGATCGGACGCTCCTTCGGATCGAGATCTTTCGCCAGCATCTGCTCCTTGTCGAGGTAACCGTCCTGTTGCAGGAAAATTCCCAGTTCTTTGTCCTCGCCCAGATACATATTTTTGTCAATATCGAGCCAGAGCGCGGTCTCGGCCTCCTCCTCGAATTTGCGTTTTGCACAGATGCGGCGGTAAGCCTGCGGATCGTTCTCACGCACCCACACAGCGGCTTGAGCAGCATAGCGCATACACCAGCAGGCAATATAAGAGGTGTACCAGTTGTTGTTGACGTTATTTTCGTACTCATTAGGTCCGGTGACACCCAACATCACATATCGCTTGCGTGCCTCCGACCATGTGATGCGCTGCGCCCAGAAACGGGCGATCGACAACAGCACCTCCAGCCCATAGTCCGCCAGATATTGCTGCTCGCCCGTGTAGCGAATGTAGTTGTAGATCGCAAAGGCGATGGCTCCGTTGCGGTGGATCTCCTCGAAGGTGATCTCCCACTCGTTGTGGCACTCCTCGCCGTTGATGGTCACCATCGGATACAAAGCCGCACCCCGTTTGAAACCAAGTTTTTCGCCATTTTCGATGGCTTTATCCAGTTGGTTGTAGCGGTATTTCAGCAGTTCGCGCGCAACCTCCTGTCCCGTGGTCGAGAGATAGAATTGCAGGCAGTAGGCCTCGGTGTCCCAATAGGTCACGCCACCGTATTTCTCGCCCGTGAATCCTTTCGGCCCGATGTTCAGACGGGTATCTACCCCCGTATAGGTCTGCAACAACATGAAGATGCAGAAGCGAATACCCTGCTGTGCCTGCGGATCGCCCTCGACAACAATGTCGCAACCGTGCCATTTCTGCTCCCATGCCTGCGATTGTTCGGCCAGCAACACCTCAAAGCCCGCCGTCTGTCCCTGTGCCGCCACCTCACGTGCCGACGCAAGAAGTGCCGCAGGGGTGTGGTTGAGCGACGAGCAGATACCAACATATTTACAGATGGTAGCCGTTGCTCCTTGTGCCACTCGGATTGTTGTCTGTTCTTTGACTAATTCGTCGGAAGTTTGATCCTCAAATCGAGCCCCTTCGCTCGCACAGCATTGCGCCCATGCCACTTCGAAACCGCTCTTCTTGGTGCGCATCTGCACGGCGTGATCCTGCGTAAGAATATGCTCCCAGAATTTCTCATCGTAGTTGGCATCCGAATTACGGACATCGGCATTGATATAGGGCGTAAACTCCACCACAGCCGCCCTGTTGAGTGGCGTAACCGTGTATTTTATAGCACATAATTCGCGCTGCACCAACGAGATGAAGCGAACAGCCTCGACCTCGACCTCCACACCGTTGTTCAAGGTCACCTGCATCCGGCGACGCAACACCCCGTGCTGCATATCCAGTTCGCGGTAAAATTGCGAGACTGTGACTTGCGCCAGATCGAGCATCTCGCCATCAACACGCACGTCGATTCCCTCCCAAAACGCTGCATTGAGCACCTTGGCAAAATATTCGGGATAGCCGTTTTTCCACCAGCCTACACGTGTTTTGTCGGGATAGTAGACCGCTCCGATGTAGTTGCCTTGTAACGATGCACCCGAATAATGCTCCTCGAAGTTGGCACGTCCGCCCATCACGCCGTTTCCCAGCGAAAACAGTGACTCGGAAGATTTCACCCGATCGGCATCAAAATGATCTTCAATCAGTTTCCAATTGTCGGTTTTGATAAATTGATTCATTGCTATCGTTTTTTATTTGTCAATCGTTTGAATCAGCCGATCCAAGGTAAACCCCTCGAACGACCGTAACTCCATGGTTGCTTTACACAGCGCAGCACTGCCGCCCACACCCACCGAGCGCATGCCGGCACGTGTAGCCGCCTCAACACCGGCTGCTGCATCTTCAAACACCACGCAACAGGCCGGGTCAATCTGCGCCAACTCGGCACCTTTGGCAAAGACCTCCGGATCGGGTTTGGCCTTGGAGACCAGCGTACCGTCGACCACTTGATCAAACAGGTTGCGGATGCCGCAACGATCGAGAATCACCCCGGCATTTTTCGAAGCCGAGCCGAGCACCACTCGGATCTCCCGCGCCCGCAACTCCTTGAGAAAGCAAAGTACACCGTCCAGCAGTTCGTCGGCAGTCATCCGGGTGATATACGACAGATAGCGGGCATTCTTCTCTGCGGCCATCTGCTCCTTCTGCTCCGCCGAAAAACGATGTTGCATACCGCCGGCAGCCAGCACGATCTCCAGTGAAGCCATGCGGCTCACGCCTTTTGTCGCCTCTCCCTGTTCGGGCGTAAACTCAAAACCCAACTCATGCGCCAGATGCGCCCACGCCTGATAATGGTATTTTGCGGTATCGACAATCACACCGTCCAAATCGAATATGCAGCACTTTATCATCTTCTACTTATTTTTCTTTTACAAATACAACCGACACCGCTGCCAGCAACATAAAAACTCCCGCAAGGGCAATCATGCTCATCGGCTCGGCACGAAACACATAGTTCACAATCACTCCGCCCAATAGGCCGATGACAATCTGAGGGATGGTGATCGTGAAGTTGAAAATACCCATGTAAACGCCCATGCGACGAGCCTCTACGGCACGCGAAAGGATGGCATAAGGCATCGCCAAAATACCCGCCCACGCAATACCGATACCCACCATGGGGATCATCAGCGCGTATTGATTGGTGGTGAAACACAAACCGGCAAAGCCCGCAGCACCAAAGAGCAGGCAAATGGCATAGACTAATTTATTCCCATATTTCGCAGCAATACCTGCAATGAACAGCGAGGCGATGCAGGCCGGAATCGGATAGGTGCCGTTGAGCACCCCGACCCACGTTTGCGTTTGACCCACAGAGAGGATCTCTCCGGTCTCGTGGCTAATGATTATCCCCGTCACGGCAGGCTTGAGGTAAGTCCACATCAGAAACAACGCCGCCCACGAGAAAAACTGCACAATACCTAATTGCAGCATCACCTTGGGCACATTACGCAACAGACTCATGAAGGTCGGCGTGGCAAGAGATTGCTCTTCCGTCTGGTTGTTGTAACGGGCAAACTCCTCCGGCGGATACTCCCTCGTGCGGCAAGCGGTCACCAGCACCGTGATGAGCAAAATAACGCCACCTATATAATACGAATAGGCAATATGATCGGGAACACTTCCTGCGGCAGCCTCATCCGAAACTCCGCATTTGGTCAGAATCAACGGGAGCATCGCCCCCACCACAGCACCTAAGTTGATGAGGAAGGTCTGCACCACATACCCTTTCGTCTTCTGGCTATCATCTAACATGTCGGCCACCAACGCCCGGAACGGCTGCATGGTGACGTTAAACGACAGATCCATGAACAGCAAAATCAAAGCACCCATCACCAGCGGCGCTAACGTCAGCAGGATGTGGGCATTGGGCATCAACGCCAACGCAACCGACGAGATGATCGCGCCCCCTAAGATGAACGGGACACGACGACCCAAGCGCGTCCATGTGCCATCGGAAAAGAGACCCACGATGGGTTGGATGATCAGTCCGGCGATGGGAGCGGCAAGCCAGAAGTAACTCAATTGTCCCAGATCGGCCCCAAAAGATTCGAAGATGGTAGAAGTATTGGAATTCTGTAGCGAATAACCGATCTGAACGCCAAGAAATCCAAAACTAAGGTTCCATATCTGCCAAAAAGAGAGTTTAGGCTTTTTCATAATTAAAAAATTCGGTTGTTTTAGGTTTGGTTATACAAATTTTAACATAACGCCTCAGATAAACAACAATCCTCCGACGAACGGCACGATTAAAAGGATGAACTGCAAAATTTGAAAGACCAAATGTAATTCGAAAATACGGATATTCGGCCAATTACAAATAAATTTGGATTTTGGAAGGGAAAAGATACCTTTGAGAAACAAATGCAAATTCGACTTGTTGTTTGAATTAAAAGAGCGGAACTACACACACGATCCTCGAGCCTGTCGAGAGGTCGCAAAGACAATCAGCACCGTACCTTTGCGACCTCTCGACAAGCTCGAGGATCGTGGACGTTTTCTGTTTGAGACAAAGG
>JAVXCD010000001.1:22566-33531 GCA_036659655.1 Alistipes sp. | reverse complement strand
AATTCAAACAACAGGTTATTTCAAAGGAACTTACAGATAAATAATCCTACTTTCTGTCCATTATTCAATGTTTAGCCTAATTTCATCCTACTTTTTGTCCATTAAGCCGATTAATTGCTTTTTATCGGCCTCTATTTGCCGATGCAGAATTTTGAGAAGATGGTATTGAGGATTTCGTCGTTGGTGATGGCACCCGTGATGATGCCGATGTGGTAGATGATTTGGCGAATGTCTTCGCTCAATAGGTCGGCCGAAGTGTTGTTCGCGATGGCGATAAGGGCGTGCTCCAAGGCTTCGTAAGCCGCGCTGAGGGCTTCGTAATGGCGACGGTTGGAGATCACTACATCGCCCTGATAGAGTGCTTCGAGATCCACCGCTGCGCACAAGGCGCGTTGCAATGTGTCGATACCTACGCCCTGTTTTGCCGATAGTCCGATAGACCGATCGGGAAGTGTTGTGGTAGGTTGGGTATCGATTTTGTTGACGATGAGAAAGCGTTTTTGATCGGGACGAACGGCGAGTGGCGTGACGTTCGGATGGGCCGCATCGGTCATTTGCAGGACGATTTGCGCCTGTTCGATGCTTGCAAAGGTACGTTCGATTCCCATCTGTTCCAGTTGATCTGTGGTGGTGTGAATGCCTGCTGTGTCGATGAATCGGAACAAAATTCCGTCGATATTGACACACTCCTCGATTGCATCGCGCGTGGTGCCGGCGATCTCCGAGACCATGGCGCGCTCTTCGTTGAGCAATCGGTTGAGTAGGGTGCTTTTGCCGACATTCGGCTCTCCGACGATAGCTACGGTGACTCCTGCCTTGATGGCGTTGCCGAGGGCGAAAGAGTGGCGTAGTGAGTTGATCTGCGTGCCGATTTCTGATAGGGTATTTCGGATCTCCCGTCGGTCGGCAAATTCCACGTCTTCCTCCGAGAAATCGAGTTCCAATTCGAGCAGTGCCGAAAGTTTCACAAGGCGTTCGCGCAGGGTGCTCAAGGCTTGAGAATAGCCGCCGCGCATCTGTGTCGAAGCCAGCGCATGAGCGGTGCGGGACGATGAAGCGATCATGTCGGCGACCGCTTCGGCCTGTGCGAGGTCGAGTTTCCCGGCCAGAAAAGCCCTACTTGTGAATTCGCCGGGGGTGGCCATGCGCGCGCCGGCATGCAGCAGCAGGGCGATCATTTCGGAGACGATATAGCGCGAACCGTGACAGGAGATTTCGACTGCATTTTCGCCCGTATAGGAGTGTGGCGCGCGGAATACCGACACCAGCACATCGTCTAAGATGCGTTCGTGGTCGAGGATTTTTCCGTAGAGAATGGTGTTGGGAAGTGCTGCGGCAAGGGTCGTTTTGCCGCGAAAAAGGGTATCGCAGATTGCGAATGCCGCCTCTCCGCTTAGGCGGATGATGGCGATTGCGCCTCCCGTGGCAGTTGCCGGGGCGACGATGGTGTCGTGCTCACCGGTCATAGGGTTATCCTTTTTGAATGCGGAGTCGTTGTCCGGGATGAATGGAGTGGCCATTTTTGATGCGATTCCAGCGCATGAGTTGTGTGGTGGTCACCTTGTTGCGCCGTGCGATGGCACCGAGTGTATCTCCTCGTTTCACCTTGTAGTAAATGGTGTTGGCAACGGTTGCTTCCTGTCGTTTCGTATTGAGATTCGTGGGGTTAATGTACTCTTTCAGGTACATGGAATCCTTGTTGAAGATCTGCTCTTGATTGGTGATGTAGTTTGAAATCTCGCGTTGCGGTAGAATGAGCGTATAACTCTTCGTCGTGGCGGGGATGATGTCGAGCTTATACTGCGGATTGAGTTGTCGCAGCGTCTCCATAGGTACCCCGATGGTGGAGGCTATCTGTTCGAAGTGCATCAGGCGCGTGACCTGTATGGTATCGGTTGAGAGGGGCAGGGGCGGCTCGGTGAAGGCTATGTTGTGCTGTTTGTGGTAGGCATACGCATAGGATGCTCCGATGAATGCCGGGATGTAGTTACGTGTTTCGGTGGGCAGGTAGTCGTAGATGTCCCAATAGGTATGGCAGTTTGCACCGGCACGTGCCAATGCTTTATTCACATTGCCCGGACCGCAGTTGTAGGCGGCAATGGCCAGTGTCCAGTCGTTGTAGATGGTGTAAAGGTCTTTTAGAAAGCGACATGCGGCACGGGTAGCCAGCAGCGGATCCCGGCGTTGATCGACCAAGGAGTTGACCTCCAGTCCGTAACTTTTCCCTGTGGAGGGCATGAATTGCCACAATCCCGTTGCACCGGCGGGAGACACGGCCGTGGCCGAGAGTGCCGACTCGATGATGGGTAAGGCGCGTAACTCGACCGGTAAGCCCTCGCGGATGAGTTCATCCTCGATGAAAGGAAAATAGTATTGGGACATTCCTAAAATCCGGTTGATCGTGCCGTAACGGGTATCGGTATAGCGGTTGATATACCTTTTGACAACCGAGTTGTAGGGCAGGTGTATGGGTGAGGCAAGTGCTTGTAAACGACTGATGTAGATTGAGTCGGGTGTGTTGTCCGGGGCGATTGAGTCGAGCCGGATGTAGCTGTCGAAAAAATTATTATAGGAAGAGAGGGTCTGTGTCTCCTGCCACAGAGCCACCAGCGAGTCGATTTGCGGAGCCGACAGTTTGTGGTTCAATGCATCGATGCGTTGTTGTTCGACCGCCTGCTCATCCACAGGGATGACCTCGACGGGTTTGGCCTTGACGACTTTTATCGGCTTGGCTACCGGTGTGGCGACTGTTGCCGGCACTGTTTTTTTCGGTCGTTTGCGGCGGCCGGCATCAAGGGGAGCTGCGGTGACAGTGGTGACGGCAAGGAGGAGGAATATGGTTAGCAGGTGTCTCATGATCTAAAATTTGATGCTTAAGTCGAATCCGAACGTTGGCTGGTGCTTACCCGCGGCGGGGACAAAGGCATAGTCTACCTTGGGCTCAATGCTCATGGTGAGGTCATCCGAAATATCGTAATCTTTGAGGTGGGCATCTACGTGGGCATCCACAATTTGGAGCACGTAGAGGGCGGCACTGATGATGATGCAGAGGTCGCGGTTGCGGCGGTAACTGTCCTTCAGGTTTTTGAGGAAGGCCGAGGAGTAGCGTCCGTGGAACTCGTCGGCCGATCCGTCGGGATAGGCTGCCGGATCTTTTTCGTAAGCGGCATGTAGGGTATAAGCCTTTTTGAAGCGTTGGTAGCCGCGGTTGTTCCAGTCGATACAATAGATCATCGAGGCGAATCCTCCGATGACGAAGGGTACCTTCCAGTAACTTTTGTTGTAGATCTGACCCGCTCCGGGAAATATACAGGCCAGCGTGGTGGCTTTTTTAACGTTCGAAACGTTGTTTGTAGAGTAGTTCACGGCCGCGTCGCCGATGAAGAAGACATAGGAGGCGATGGTGGCTCCCAGATAGATTTGCCGTCGGGTGTTGCTGCGGATCATTCGTGCCTGCAATGCGTCTAATTCGGGGGTGCGGACGGTGCTGAGAGCGGTCATCTCCTCGTATTCCCGTTTGAGCGGGCGAAACTTACTGCTTTCGTTAAAGTAGAGACCCAAGCCGGCACCGAGTGCTCCGTAGAGAATCGGGAGTTTCCAATATTGCTTGTTGTAGACCTGCCCATAGCCCGGCAGTACCATCGAGATCCAGCAGACCTTCGAGAGCGACATCGAGTCGGGCATAAACCAACTGCCCTTGCGACGGGTGGTGTCTACGCGCACCAGTGAAGGTGTTGCCCGCAGCGAATCCAAACGGGCGGAGTCGATGAGCGAAAAATCCAGCGAATCTGTGTGGCTGTGTTTCAGCGAATCCACCTTCGCCCGACCGAGGGAATCGGTTTTTTTTAGTAACGAGTCGGCTTTCAACTGGGTGGTGTCAGGCTTCTCCATGATGCCGCCGCGCACGATGGTTTTTTTGCCACGGTAACGTTGTGCTTGCGCCGCCGATGCGCAGAGCATCAGCATCATTGCTGCAAGCAGGACTATTTTAAGCCAACTTTTCATTTGTGTGGTTACGAACGTTTGTGAAAACGGTCGATAAATTTTTCAATATCCGTATCGTCCGTAAAACCGATGACGATTTTTCCGCCGCCGTTTTTGGATCGTTTGATGCTGATCTCCTGCGAGAAGTATTTTTCCAACTGCTCCACCAAGCGCAAATACGATTCGGGATACTCCTCGTCTTCCACTCTTTGTGCCACGTCGGTCGGTTGCGGTGCGAGCGTGCGAACCAACTCCTCCAACTGACGCACCGACAGGGCTTTCTTGATACACTTTTTCAATATCCACAATTGCTTCAGCTCATCGGCCCCGGCAATGGCTTTGGCATGCCCCATAGATATAAGGCCTTCTTTGAGTGCGAGTTGCACTTCGGCCGGCAATTTGAGCAGTCGCATGTAGTTCGAAATTGTCGAGCGTTTCTTGCCGACTTTCTCGGACAGGGCATCCTGCGTGAGGTTGCACTCGTCGATCAAGCGTTGCATGCCCAGCGCAATTTCGATGGCGTTGAGATCCTGCCGTTGGATGTTCTCTACTAAGGCCATGGCATGCAGGTTTTCGTCGTCCACCTCGCGTATGTAGGCGGGTAGCGCCTTGACATCGGCACGTTGAGCCGCTCTCCAGCGACGTTCTCCGCTGATGAGGATGTATTTGCCGTCCCGCCCTTTCTTGACGGTGATCGGTTGTATGATGCCCAACTGTCGGATCGAATCCGCCAATTCGTCCAAGGCTTCGTCGTCGAAGTGTGTCCGTGGCTGTGTAGGGTTCGGAACGATCTCCGAAATCTCTATTTCAGCCATTGCTGTCATGGGCTTGAGTTTGGCATCCGGCAGTTCACTGCCGAAAATAGCATCCAGACCACGTCCTAATCCCTTTTGTTTCATCTGTGCGGTAATTTTATTTGCGGTTGCGTTTGAGAAACTCTTTGGCCAATGCAAGGTAGTTCGCCGCTCCTACGGCCGTTGCATCGTACAGCATCACGGGTTTGCCGTGTGAGGGAGCCTCTCCTAAACGAATATTCCGCTGTATTATTGTCTCAAAGGCGAGTTTGCCAAAATGCTCACGCACCTCGGTTGCCACTTGGTTGTTCAGTCGGTTGCGCATGTACATGGTCAGCAGAAAACCCTCGATGTCCAAATCGGGATTCAGGCTGCTTTTGACCTTTTTGATGGTGTTAAGCAGTTTGGATAGCCCCTCCAATGCGAGGTATTCGCACTGCACGGGGATCATCACCGTGTCGGCGGCAGTGAGGATGTTGACCGTTGTGTAGCCTAACGAGGGAGAGCAGTCGATAAATATGTAGTCGAAGCGGTCGCGAATCTCGTCCACGATACCTTTCATCACGTGATGCGCATCCTCCATCTTTGCCAGTTCGCTGTCTGCGGCCACCAGATCAATGCTCGAAGGCAGCACCCACAGATTCTTCACATCGGGGCTTTGCAGAATCACCTCCGAAGCTTTTTTTGCACCTGCGATACACTCGTAAATGCCCTCTCCGTTGATGTCAAAACCCAACCCGGAGGTCGCATTGGCCTGCGGATCGGCATCTAAGAGCAGTGTTTTTTTGCCCAACAGAGCCAGTGACGCTGCGAGATTGATTGCTGTGGTGGTCTTACCCACTCCGCCCTTTTGGTTTGCTAAAGCTATGACCTTTGCCATCTATTCTTTCCTGTTTATAATCGGACAAAATTAGTGAAATTAAATGGAAATACATAGCCGTAACCGAAAAATGCTTATCTTTGACCTCGGAAATCATTGATAGTTTATTGTATATGTCAGAAAAAAATTCAACCTCCGAGACGGAACAACCAATTTCGCAATCGGCTCCGGAGCCAGAACAACCGGCTGCTGTGAAGACGCTCAAACCCAAATTTCCGAATGTGGGCGATCTTTTTGCGATGCTTGGCATCTTCTTGGTTGCCAATGTAATAGCCATGTTATTAGCGTTGGCTTTCGGCTTCCCGTTCTTGGCAAAGGACGGCGTGCCCGTACCGCCGGCTATGTTGGGCAAGACGATGGCCTTCATCTCCTTGGTGCTCTACTCGGTCACCTTTGCAGGCATTCTGATCTATCGCCGTCTACGTGGCGGACAGGTGCGGATCGCCCGTTTTTCGAGACGGGGGCTAAATCCGATTTTGCTACTTTGGGGCGTTGTGTTCATGCTCTCTACGGGGGTGGTTGCCGAGCCGTTGTTGCATCTGTTGCCGGCTCCTCCGCTTGAGTCATTGGGGCGTGGGATATGGACAATGCTGACGGTGGTGGTGGTGGCTCCGGTTTTCGAGGAGTTGATCTGCCGCGGTGTGGTGTTAGAGTCGCTGCGATCGCGCTATGGGGTTGTGGTTGCGTGGTTCGCATCATCGCTCTTTTTTGCCGTGATGCACGGACATCCGATGCTGGTGGTCAATGCCTTTTTTCTGGGGCTTGTGCTGGCCTTCATCTACCTGAAATCGGACTCTCTTTATGCGGTGATGATCTTACATGGGGTCAACAATGCCCTGTCCTATTTGCTGATGATCTCAGGTCACGGCAACGTGATGCTATCCGATTTTGTCGGCAGTCAGACACTATACCTGCTGATCTATGCCGGAGCGTTGACGGTGTGTGCGGCTTCGGGTTACATGGTTTATCAGACACTTGTGCGGCTGAAAGAAGAGGAGAAAAAAAAGGAGGTAGCGTAATAATATAGAGTATAGGTGCGTTTATTATTGGTAAAAAATATATCTTTGTCACGCTGAATATGAAATTTTATACCAAAATAGCGATCTTTTCGACCTTGATATTCTTGGTCGGATGTCAAGAATTGCCCAACTACTTTGCGGGCGACAGTACGCTTGCGCGTGTGGGTCGCACGGAGTTGCATCGGCGTGATGCACAGTCGGCTGTGCCGAAAGGGGTTTCGGGCGAGGATAGTGTGGCTTTCATCAAGGTCTATGTCGATCGGTGGGTAAAAAAACAACTCAAGTTACAGGAGGCAGAGTTACTGTTCTCCTCAGCGGAGCAGGACATTGAATCGATGGTTGAGGAGTACAGACAGTCGTTGTTGATCCGTAAGTTGGATCAGCACTTTGTAGATCGCAGTGTTGACACCACCTTCACGGAGGCGGATATTTCTGCATACTACAACGCTCACAAGGGTGATTTTAAGTTGGATCGCACCCTTGTCAAGGGGCGTATCCTGCGTTTTGCCGAGGGCTATCGTCAGGCGAAGAAGTTGATGGATCTGATGTCATCCACGGCCGCAGAGCGGCAACAGGATTTTCGGGATATTTGTGTGAAGAACAATTTTGCGCTGACCGATTTTTCGGGTTCATGGGTTGACTTTTCCGAGTTTTTGAGTAACTTGCCAACTTTGCAGTCGCAAAACTACGATTCGGTGTTGGAGACCACCGCCATACAGCAGATGCGCGACAGTTATTCGCACTACTATTTCCAAATCACCGCGGTGTTGCATGCGGGAGATGCCATTCCTCCCGACAGGTTGCGGGAAAATATCAAGCGGATTCTGTTCAATCAGCGTCAAAGCGAAATCCTCAAGAACCACGAAGAGGAGATTTATGCGAAAGCGGTGGAGGCAAAAGAGGTGAAAATTTATGTAAATGATTAAATTACAAGTATAATGTTGAAAAAAGGGATCTTGTCGGCGGCTGTGGCACTCGTTGCTATCGGAGCGTTTGCGCAAAAACAACAAGTCATGCTCGATAAGGTAGTGGCTGTGGTGGGTAGTTCTGTGGTACTCTATTCGGACGTTGCCTCCTATGCAAAGCGGCTGACGGACGATCGTCGAGCCAAAGGCTACACCTCGGATCGGAATCCGATGAACGAGGCCTTAGAGGCTCTGATGACCCAGAAACTGCTCTATAATCAGGCATTAATTGACTCGGTGGCCGTCAACACGGGTGACATCACTGCGCGTATTGCAGATCAGGTGCAGGGGATGGTCGACGAGGCCGGTTCCATCCCGCAACTCGAAGCACAGCAGCACATGCCTATTTTCAATGTGCGGGAGATGATCCGTCAATATTATGAGGAGCAGTCGTATGCGAGTGCGATGCAGAACGAGATCATCGGGAAGGTGAGTGTGATCCCCGGAGAGGTTGAGCGTTTTTACAAGCAGACCGACAAGGATAGCTTGCCGCTGATCCCCGAACAATATGTCTATGCACAGATCACGAAGTTTCCCAAATCTATTGTGACGGCCAAGCAACGGGCGAAAGAACGTGTGCTGGGTATGCGTGAGCGCATCATCAAGGGCGAAACCAAATTCGAGAATCTGGCGCGCATGTACTCCATGGACGGAACGGCTATTCACGGCGGTGAGATGGAACCTCAGACACTCAATGGGTTGGATCCACAATTCGGAGCGGCTTTGGAGCAGATGAAACCCGGACAGATTTCGGAAGTCGTGGAGACGAAATTCGGCTACCACATCATCCAGTTGCTCGACAAACGGGGCGGTCTCTATCATTTCCGTCACATTGTCCTGCGCCCGATTTACAGCACCGACGAACTGAACGAGCCGTTGCGGATTCTGGACAGCATTGCCCTGTGTATTCGCCATGATTCGATCACCTTTGAGAAGGCGGCTTTGATACACTCCGATGATAATGCCTCGAAGATGAATGGGGGCATTGTCTCGAACCACGACTTGCTGGAGCGTTCCGAGGCATTTGATGCGAAGTTGACAGTGACCAAATTTCTCAAGGAAGATTTCGGCAAGATGGGTTATAAGAGTATCGACGACTACAACGCCATCAGCCGGTTGCAGGTGGGGGGTGTGTCCGATGCGTTTGCTACGGAGGACTTGAACGGCAATCAGTTAGGTAAGATCGTCAAGTTGGTGGAGATCATTCCCACCCACAAGGCTTCGTTGAATGAGGATTATATCCGGCTGGAGGAGTTGGCGCGTTACGCCAAGCAGGAGCGCATCTTCAAGGCGTGGCTGGCGAAGAAGATCGACGGCATGTATGTCTTCATTGCGCCGGAGTTCCGCAGCAACGAATTTCAGAATAAAGAGTGGCTTAAGTAATTGGTGGTGCGTAAGGGGTTTTTGATAGCGATGGTGATATTGGCTGCGGGCGGAGTAATCTTTGCCCGCAGTGAAGTGGCATCCCAGTCACCCGCACCGGCACCCGCACCGACACAGCCTGCCGCGGGGGAGAAAAAGCTTATTGACCTCAAGGCCGATGTGACAGGGCCGGTTACTCCGGGCGACTCGGTGATCTTTCTGGTTGGCAACTTCGCGGCACAGCACAACGGGACAGTCATCACGTGTGACAGTGCCGTGCGTTACAACGACATGCACATCGAATGTTTCGGCAATGTGCTGATCAACCAAAAAACCACCTATATTTATGGAGACCGTGCCGAATATAACGGAGAGTTGAACGAGGCTCGTGTTTTCGCCCCACTGATCAAGGTCGTCGATGGTGATGCAACACTCTACACCTATGCATTTGTCTTCAATACCAAGAAAAATATCGGCGAATTTTCCGGTCGAGGAGTCCTGCTCAACCGTGAAAACCAATTGGAATCGACGCGTGGTTATTACTACGCCAACACCAAAACACTGGTCTGTGTGGATGATGTGGAGATGCGCAACGATGAGTATGAACTGACGGGCGACTCGGTGGTCTACAACATGGCTACCGACCATGCGTACTACTATCAAAATACAAATATCTGGAACAAGGAGGGTGATTATCTCTATGCCGATCGGGGGGAATATGTGAAGCCCGACAGTCTCTATTCGCTGACACTCAACGGCTACATTCTCACCGAGAAGCAGGAACTCTGGAGTGACTCTCTGGATTACTACCGCGCCAAGGAGCATGCTATCCTGCGTCACAATCTCCAGATCGACGACACCGAGCACAAAACCCTTGCCTTCGGTAACTACGGCGAATATTGGAAATTTCCGGGCAATGCGTTCCTTACGCGACACCCTTCGATCATTAGTTACGACCCCGAACAGGGCGACTCGCTCTTTATGCGAGCCGACTCGATGTTCCTCTATACTCGCAACACGCGCGAGGATGCAAGAGCCGATTCGCTTGCTGCGGCAAAAGTGCTGGCTGATTCGCTCAACGCTGTGCGTGTGCCGGAATCGCTCAAGCCTGAGGCCGTACCGGATTCACTTCATGCCCCCGTCGCGCCACAGGGAGCACCTGACTCGCTTAAATCCGCGGCTCCCGATTCGTTGGCTGTCGCCGGCAAGCAGGTGGCGGATACTACGCAGGTAGCAGGGAAAACCCCGCTCCCCGAGGCCGCCGACTCGACGGTGCTGACCCCCGACGAGCGCAAGGCCAAGTTGCGCGAGATCGCCGACAAGGAGAAGGCTGACCGCAAGGCCGCAGCCGCCAAGGTGCGCAAAGAAAAATTGGATAAGATCGCCGAGCAGCGTCAAGCGAAGGTGACGGCGCTGTTGCTGGCACAGAAAGAGCGAGAGACACAGTGGCTTGCCGCTCAAAAACTCAAGGCTGAATCGAAACTCCGGGTGCGTCAAGAGCGTGCTGCCCGCAAAGGCAAGGTGATCGCCGTGGACTCCACGGAGTTGCAATCGATTGAATCTTTGATGTCAAAAAATGCCTCTCGGCAGGATTTGTTGGCACATCCGCAGGCCGATTCGCTGACGACAGATAGCCTTGCGCGAGTGAAAACGGACTCTTTGAAAGCAGACTCTTTGTTGACAAGTTCTTTGGCTGCCGATTCGCTGGCTGTACCCCTTGACAGCATCTATCGACTGGTGAAGGCTTACCATAATGTTAAAATGTATCGCACTGATTTCCAAGCTGTATGTGACTCGATGACGGCGATCAGCATCGACTCCACGATCCACCTTTACATCAAACCCGTGCTGTGGAACGAAGCCAATCAGATAACCTCCGATGTGATGGATATATTCACTAAAAACCAGCAGATCATCCGTGCTGAATTTGTGGGTAGTCCGTTGATGGCAAGCAAAATAGA
>JAVXCD010000001.1:0-22557 GCA_036659655.1 Alistipes sp. | reverse complement strand
GATGGATATATTCACTAAAAACCAGCAGATCATCCGTGCTGAATTTGTGGGTAGTCCGTTGATGGCAAGCAAAATAGATACACTCCACTACAATCAGGTGACGGGAAAGACCATGACCGCATTCTTTCGCAACAACGAGATCTACCGCAACGATGCCAACGGCAATGCGCAGACCATTTACTATATGCAGGATGATGCAACACAGCAGGTGAAGAATCTGGCGGTGGTCGAGAGCGGAAACAGTTCGTTTTATATCGAAAAGAAGAAACTGACCGGTACGGCCTATCGCATTAATCCGGTTTATTCGTTTTATCCGCTGGATAAGGTGCCCCCTGAGCAGGAACTATTTCTGAAAAACTTCAAGTGGGAGGGTGCGCGGCGACCCACCCAAGCCGAGGTCTTCGATCGCACGGTGCGCCCCTCGCTGCGGGCAGAAAAAACGGCTTTGCCTAAGCCCGATTTCCCGATTACGCGGCAGATCGAAGAGTATAAAGTTCAACTCATTCAAGAGCGTCGCTGGCTCGATCGTACCGATCGACTCACACCCGAAGTGAATGAGTGGATGCGTACACGGGGATATTAAATAGTAAGTTTCTCCGACAAATCCGCACAGAAACCCCAAGAAATAACTACTAATCCGTATGAATAATTCGCCCTCAAACCACCAAGTGGAAGATGTATTGAAGTATATCAAGGAGATGCTCTACACCGGGAAACTACACCCCGGAGAGCGGTTGCCTGCCGAACGCCGTTTGGCCGAATTTCTCAGTGTCAGTCGTGCGCATGTGCGCATCGCCTTTCAAAAATTGGAATTTTATGGGATCGTCAAGACCTACCCGCAGAGTGGTACGGTGGTGGCTCAGGAGAAGATGCAGATTCTCGAACGCCTGATTACCGATGCCCTGCAAATTGATCATTACGACTTCGCCTCTTTGGTTTATGTGCGGGTGCTGCTGGAGGCTGAGGCCATCAAATTGTGCGCCCTTCATCGCACGGAGGAGGATCTCGCCATGCTGGAGACGGCTCTTGCCGATTGCGAGACCTACTTCTATACCGACGAACGTGTATCCAAGGATTACGCATATCATCAGGCTATTGCACGTGGCGGGCACAATCCGGTCATCGCCTCCATGTTGTTGATTATTACTCCGGACGTGTTGAAATACTACCAGCAGTTTCGGGTCTGCACGGTTCCTTCGGAAGAGGTGTTTTTGGAACACCGCGAGATGCTTCGCTTCATTCGCGAACACAATGCCGAGCAGGCCGAGCGGATGTTGAGACAGCATTTAGCCTCGCTTTTCGACTTCTCTCAAACCCACAACCACGACAACCATTTCTTAGAGGAATAGCATTAAATAGGTGCTTATCTTTGACGCAAAGAGAGGGTTTTCATCGAATTATATCCTAAATTTATGAGGGCATAGTTGTTAGATCTGAATTATTTTGCTACCTTTGCGTGCTATTGTGTATAATGCTAATAATTCAAATAAATAATAACGTAATTTTTTAACTCAAATGCAAAGTAAAGGTGCCATTAAATTACTCGCGATTCTTCTTGCTCTCGCGTGTATTTACCAACTCTCGTTTACGTTCAAGACACGTAGCGTAGAGAAGGCAGCAGCGGAATATGCCGCACAATTCAGTCTTGAGGAGCAACCGGATGCTGAGCAGCATTATCTGGATTCTGTTCAGAATGTTCCTGTTTTTAATCTGGGTTTCAAAAAATACACCTACAAAGAGTGTAAGGAGAAGGAGTTGAACCTCGGTTTGGATCTCAAGGGCGGTATGAACGTCATGCTGGAGGTGCAGGTCGAAGATGTCGTTAAGGCTTTGGCCGGTGACAGTCAACACGATCCGGCATTTGTTGCGGCCATCAGCGAGGCGAATGCCGCATTGAAAAGCGGTAAGTCGAGCGATTACATCGGTGACTTTGTGAAGGCCTACGAGAAACACTCCAACGGCGGATCACTGGCTGCAATTTTCGTGAGCCCCGATCGCAAGGATATTACGCTGGAGAGCTCGAATGCCGATATTGAGAAGATCCTTAAGAAAGAGACAGACGATGCCATTGGTGCGTCGTTCAATGTGTTGCGTAGCCGTATTGACCACTTCGGCGTGACACAGCCTAATATCATGCGCCTGCCTAATTCGCACCGTATTCTGGTCGAGTTGCCGGGTGTGAAAGAGCCGCAACGTGTGCGTAACCTGTTGCAGGGTACAGCTTCGCTGGAGTTCTGGACAACCTACGATGCTCGCGAGATTCTGCCCGCACTGTCAAATGCCGATCGGTTCATCGGTGCCGAAATGAAGAGTGGCGCAACTGTCGATTCTTTGTCGGTTGCCGACACGACTGTGGTTGCCACAACCGTAGCCGACACAACGAAAGTCGCTACGGCAGATTCCGGTTTGATTGCCGAGGTGGGTGCTACGGCCGACACAACGCAAACCGCAACAGCGACACAGGGATCGCGTTATGACCGGGTGAAAAATCCGCTCTTTGCAATACTTAATCCCGACTATGCCGGTGGTGCTATCGTGGGTGCTGCTTACAAGGCTGATATGGCGGCTGTAAATGCTTATCTCGACAACCACGCTGTGCGCGAACTCTTCCCTTCGGATGTGATGTTCAAGTGGAGCGTGAAGGGCGACGACAAAATCGACGGCCGGTTCTATCTCTATGCAATCAAAGTTTCTACCCCCGACGGGAAAGCACCACTGGATGGTAGCGTGGTGACCGACGCTGTGGAGCAATATGCACAACGCGGTGCCGAGGCTGAGGTTTCGATGACCATGAATGCCGAAGGTACACAGGAGTGGGCGCGTCTGACGGGTGAAAATATCAACAAATGTATCGCCATCGTTCTCGACGGCTATGTATATTCAGCACCTAACGTACTGACGAAAATCGACAAGGGAACCTCGTCCATCACGGGTGGTTTCACCATCCAAGAGGCGAAAGACCTTGCAAACGTGCTTGAATCGGGTAAGGTGCCTGCTCCGGCGAAGATCATTCAGGATACGGTCGTGGGTCCGTCGTTGGGCCAAGAGTCCATCAACGCAGGTATGCTGTCGTTTGTGATCGCCTTTATCTTGGTATTGCTCTACATGGGTCTCTACTATAAGACGGCAGGCTGGATGGCCGACGTTGCTCTGCTGACCAACGTCTTCCTGTTGCTGGGTGTGCTGGTGTCGTTCGGCGCTGTGCTGACCCTGCCGGGTATTGCCGGTATCGTTCTGACCATGGGTATGGCGGTGGATGCCAACGTGATTATCTATGAACGTATCAAGGAGGAACTCCGTGGCGGCAAGGGACTTTCGCTGGCTATCAAAGACGGTTTCTCGAAAGCATACTCCGCCATCATCGACGGTAACCTTACAACTATCATTACAGGTATCGTGCTGTTCATCTTCGGTAACGGTCCGGTACAGGGCTTTGCTACCACGCTGATCATCGGTATCATCACCTCGTTCTTCTCGGCTATCTTCATTTCGCGCCTGCTGATGGAGTGGATCGTGGAGAAGTGGGGTACCATCTCGTTCTCGCGTAAATGGTCGGAGCACTTGATGAATAATACGCATTTTGACTTCATTCGCGCCCGCAAGATCTCTTATATTGTGGCGCTGTGTATGATCCTTATTTCGTGTATTTCGTTTGCGACCCGCCAAGTGAACCTCGGTGCCGAGTTCACCGGTGGACGTGCGTATGTGGTTCGTTTCGATACGCCGGTTTCGGCTGAGCAGGTTCGTGAAAAACTTGCCGACGCGTTTGCTCCGTATGCCAAGGCAGATGCCTCTTCGGTTAGTTCCGAGGTGAAACAATATGGTAATGAGAATCAGATGCGCATCGTCACACAATATAAGTACGACGACACCTCGGATGAGGCTACCGACGAGATCGAGCAGATCCTGTTCACCGCCATGAAGCCGCTGTATACCTATGATATTACGCTCGAAAATTTCCGCAGCACACAGCACGATGCCAACGGTATCATCACTGCCGACAAGATCGGCCCTTCCATCGCCAAGGATATGACGTGGAACGCTATCTGGGCGGTGCTCTTCTCGTTGATTGCCATCGGACTTTATATCTCACTGCGTTTCAAGAGATGGCAATGGGCTACGGGTGCTACGGCAGCCTTGGCGTTCAATGCGCTGTTCGTGATCGGCCTATTCTCGATGCTCTACGGTTTTGTACCGTTCAACTTGGAGGTCAATCAGGCATTCATTGCGGCAATTTTAACGATCATCGGTTACTCGATCAACGATACGGTGGTGATCTTTGACCGTATTCGTGAGTACTTAAGACTCTATCCCAAGCGTAATCTGAAGGAAAATGTCAACAATGCCATCAACTCGACGTTGTCTCGTACGATGAACTCTTCGGGTACAACTCTCGTGACGTTGTTTGCTATCTTCTTCTTCGGTGGCGAGACTATTCGCGGCTTTATCTTCGCACTGCTTATCGGTATCATTGTCGGCACGGCCTCCACGATTTTTGTGGCAACCCCGATCGCTTACGATCTGATGACGAAGCGATCGAAGATCGACAAAGAAGAGGAAGAGTAGCACTGTTCCGGCTGATACGAAAGAAACAGAGTATTGGGGGCAGGCGTTGTTTGTCCCCAATTTTTTTTACTTAAAATAGATCATAATGTAGGGCAAAAATATATATGTTAAAAAAGACTAATGTGGCGTGCATAGGGACTAAGGCAACCTGTCTCGCTGATTGTAGTAATTGTCACACGTTTCCGGCACCTTTTCGCCGGATCGGTGAGGCTGATTGTTGTGAATTTTCGCAACACACCCTGATAGAGGGTGAATCCATCATTTTTAACAAGGATCGCATGGTGCGCATCCTGTTCCTTACAAGCGGTTCGTTGGAACTGACTATTGAATCGAACGAAACTCGGACTATCGAGGCCAAACAGTGTGTTTGTCTGGCTCGTGGAGAGGTCTTCGTGCTCACACCACGTGAGAAGAGTCAATTTACGTTGCTCTCGTTGATTCATCGGGTTGAGTTTTGTGAACAGGATATTTTCGATCGTGACATGCCCTTCGATACGGCTGTTCGACCCGATGCGGCTCCGGTTCTTCCGCTACCCACGCAGATCGAAAATCTCCTGCTGAGGTTGTTTGATCTGCAAGCACTTTCGGATTGTACCCGTTTCCAACGACTGAAAGCTACCGAGTTGTTCATGATGATCAAGGTGCTATATACCCCCTTGGAGCATGCCTATTTTTTCCAGTCACTGATTCAGCCGCAAGATAATTTCCGGGTTTTCGTCTGCAATAACTACGATCGGGTTCGCGGTGTACCGGAGTTGGCGGCATTGGCCGGCATGAGTTTGTCGGTGTTCAAACGTCGGTTTTCCGAACATTTTGACGACAGTGTCTATCATTGGATGATGCGCCAGAAGGCGTTGAAAATATTTGCCGACATTCGAGCTGGCGAGGATAGCACCAAAGCATTGATGAATAAACATAAATTCCGTTACTATACCCAGTTCAGCCGTTTCTGCAAAACCTATTTACAGGCAACTCCGGCGCAACTGATTGCTTCGATCAAAGAGGGTTGAGAAGTTGGTAAATGAACTTTTTTGTAAAAAAACGGGTTCACTATTTTTTAATTCGCAAAACTATCCTATCTTTGCACCCGATTTCATCTCTGTAATAGGATGATTCCACCGCGTTCTTTGATAAGAGTTCAGAAGTAGAAATAAAAACCCCGAAATATTTGGTGGGTAAATATTTTATCTCTACTTTTGCAATCCAAAACGGTTATTTGCCGATGTAGCTCAGTTGGCCAGAGCAGCTGATTTGTAATCAGCTGGTCGGGGGTTCGAATCCCTCCATCGGCTCGCAAATGCCGATAGAAGGAGGAGTCGAGAAAAGCCTGTCGCAAGATAGTGCGCAATTGATTCTGATAGCAAAGGCAGTTTTGAAAGGCCTCCCGCGAGGGAAAAATAAGGGAAGTTACCAGAGTGGCCAAATGGGGCAGACTGTAAATCTGCTGACTTAGTCTTCGGTGGTTCGAATCCATCACTTCCCACTAAAACCGATTGGAGTTGCGAGATCTCGCCGCAAGGCGAGAAGTAGAGGAACTCTGATTCGGTGTGTTTTTGCGGAAGTAGCTCAGTTGATAGAGCATTAGCCTTCCAAGCTAAGGGTCGCGAGTTTGAGCCTCGTCTTCCGCTCCAGAAATACGCAGGTGCGTGTGGTGCGAATCTCCTCAAAAAGGAATTTGTGTCGCCCGCATGGTCTGCAAAATGTTTTTACGACTTTAGAGCAATTTTTATAATACTTTAAAATATTTTATACTATGGCAAAAGAAAAATTCGACCGTTCGAAACCGCACGTTAACGTTGGTACTATCGGACACGTTGACCACGGTAAGACTACTCTTACTGCTGCGATCACGACCGTTCTTGCAAAGAAAGGTCTTTCAGAGCTTCGTTCATTCGACTCTATCGACAACGCTCCTGAGGAGAAAGAGCGTGGTATCACCATCAACACTTCTCACGTTGAGTATCAGACGGCTAACCGTCACTATGCTCACGTAGACTGCCCCGGACACGCCGATTATGTGAAGAACATGGTCACAGGTGCTGCTCAGATGGACGGTGCGATCCTCGTAGTTGCTGCTACCGACGGACCGATGCCTCAGACCAACGAGCACGTGCTGTTGGCTCGTCAGGTGAACGTTCCTAAGATCGTAGTATTCCTGAACAAATGTGATATGGTTGACGATCCTGAGATGCTCGACTTGGTTGAGATGGAGGTTCGTGACTTGCTGAGCAAATATGACTTCGACGGTGACAATGCACCTATTATCCGTGGTTCTGCACTCGGCGGCTTGAACGGCGAGGCAAAATGGGAGGATAAGATCATGGAGCTGATGGAGGCTGTGGATACTTATATTCCGATTCCTACTCGTGAGAACGAGAAACCGTTCCTGATGCCTGTTGAGGATGTATTCTCGATCACAGGTCGTGGTACCGTAGTTACAGGTCGTATCGAGACCGGTGTTGTTCACGTGGGTGATCCCGTGGAGATCGTGGGTCTGGAAGAGGCTACTTTGAACTCGACTTGTACGGGTGTTGAGATGTTCCGTAAATTGCTCGATCAGGGTGAGGCCGGTGACAACGTAGGTCTGCTGATGCGTGGTATCGACAAGAACCAAGTGAAACGTGGTATGGTAGTCGGCAAACCGGGTTCCATTACTCCCCACACGAAGTTCAAGGCTGAGGTCTACATCTTGAAGAAAGAGGAGGGTGGCCGTCACACTCCGTTCCACAACAAATATCGTCCCCAGTTCTATCTGCGTACGATGGACGTAACGGGTGAGGTTACACTTCCCGAAGGAGTGGATATGGTAATGCCGGGTGACCACGTTACCATCACCGTAGAGTTGATCTACCCAGTTGCATTGAACGAAGGTCTGCGTTTCGCAATTCGCGAGGGTGGCCGTACGGTAGGTGCAGGTCAGGTGATCGAGATCGAGAAATAATCAGATGATTATAGAAAAGTAGTGTAGGATTTATCTTACACTGCTTTTCATCATAGGAGCATAGTTCAAGGGTAGAATAGCGGTCTCCAAAACCGTTGATGGGAGTTCGAATCTCTCTGCTCCTGCCAAAGAAATAAAATAAAAAAGTATGTTTAATTACGCAAAAGAATCTTACAACGAACTTGTCAATAAGGTGACATGGCCGACATTTGCTCAACTTCAGAGTTCGACCATCGTTGTAATGGTAGCCTCGGTGATCTTTGCGGTCATCATTGTTGCCATGGACTTGACTTTCGAGAATATTATGGGTGTTATTTACAGGACACTCGGTAACCTCGGCCGTTAATTGTTTTTAGAAAAGGACGATGAGTGAAGTTAAGAGAGAGTGGTATGTAGTTCGCGCGATAGGCGGTAAGGAGAATAAGGTCAAAGAGTATATCGAGTCCGAAATTCGCCATAACCATCTGGAGGAGTACATCTCACAAGTGCTGATTCCTACCGAAAAAGTCTATACCATTCGCAATGGTAAGAAAGTTTCGAAGGACAAGGTGTCCTATCCGGGATATGTGTTGATCGAGGCTTTGTTTACCGGTCAAATTCCAATTATAATTCGTAATACTCCCAATGTGCTGGGCTTCTTAGGTGACACCAAGGAGGACAGCCGCCGTATGAATCCCACCCCGTTGCGTCCACAGGAAGTGAGCCGCATCTTAGGTCGTGTGGATGAGTTAAGCAGCATGGAGGAGGAAAACGAAGTACCATTCTGCGTCGGTGAGATCGTCAGGGTTACAGACGGTCCGTTCTCAAGCTTCCAAGGTACTATTGAGACAATCGACAATGAGCGCAAGAAACTCACGGTATCGGTGAAGATATTCGGACGCAAAACTCCTATGGAGTTGAGTTTCACACAAGTAGAAAAAGAATAATAAACCAAGGAAAATTATGGCAAAAGAGGTTGCTGCATTTATTAAATTGCAGATCAAAGGTGGTGCTGCCAATCCTTCTCCCCCGGTAGGTCCGGCGTTGGGTTCGAAAGGAGTCAACATCATGGACTTCTGCAAGCAATTCAATGCTCGTACGCAGGATAAGGCGGGAAAGGTTCTCCCAGTCATCATTACAGTTTACAGCGATAAGTCGTTTGACTTTATTGTTAAACAGCCACCGGTAGCCATTCAGCTCAAGGATGCGGCGAAAGTCAAATCCGGTTCTGCACAGCCTAACCGCGATAAGGTGGGTCAGGTGACGTGGGATCAGGTGAAGGAGATTGCTCAGGATAAAATGCCTGACATGAATTGCTTCACTGTTGAGTCTGCTATGCGTATGATTGCTGGTACTGCACGTAGTCTGGGTATCAATGTCGTTGGTGAATTTCCTAACAAGTAATTGAGATGAGTAAGTTGACAAAAAATCAAAAAAATGCTTATGCGAAGGTTGAAGCCCACAAGGCTTACAAACTTTCAGAAGCAGCCGCTCTTCTGAAGGAAATCACATTTACGAAATTTGATGCTTCAGTAGATATCGACGTGCGTTTGGGCGTAGACCCTCGCAAGGCTAATCAAATGGTACGTGGCGTTGTAACTCTTCCTCACGGTACAGGTAAGGCAGTACGAGTTCTCGTGCTGTGTACCCCCGACAAGGAAGCAGAGGCAACAGCTGCCGGAGCCGATTATGTAGGTTTGGACGAATATGTTGATAAGATCAAAGGCGGCTGGACCGACGTTGATGTGATCATCACCACGCCTAACGTAATGGGTAAAGTGGGTGCGCTGGGTCGTATCCTCGGTCCCCGAGGATTGATGCCTAACCCCAAGACCGGAACGGTCACCATGGAGGTTGGCAAAGCCGTGAGTGAAGTGAAATTGGGTAAGATCGACTTCAAAGTTGACAAATTCGGTATCATCCACACATCGGTAGGAAAAGTTTCATTCACAGCAGAGCAAATCGTAGACAATACGAAAGAGGTGCTGGGTATGATCTTTAAGTTGAAACCGGCTGCGGCCAAAGGTTCTTATGTGCAGAGTATCTATCTCTCTACCACCATGAGCCCCGGTGTGCAGATCGATTCCAAATCAGTAGAAACTAAATAGAAGGAGGATTAAAGAGATGACTAAGGAAGAAAAGATGGTTGTTATCAACAGCCTGGCCGAGCAGCTCAATGCGTATCCTCACTTCTATATCACAAACATCGAGTCTCTGAATGCCGAGCAGACCGCAGCACTTCGTAGTAAGTGTTTCGAGCGCGAGGTGAAACTTGTGGTTGTGAAGAATACCCTTCTGTGCAAAGCATTGGAGAAGGTAGAGAAGGCAGATGCTGATTTGGTGAAGGTATTGGAGGGATCAACCTCGGTTATGTTTACACAGGTGGCAAAAACTCCTGCGCAACTCATCAAAGAGTTTCGCAAGAAATCGGACAAGCCCGTATTGAAGGCTGCGTTCGTTGAGGGATGTGTCTATGTAGGTGATAACCAGCTTGACGCTCTGTGCAACATCAAGAGCAGGGAGGAACTTATCGGCGATATTATTTCGCTGTTGCAATCCCCGGCCAAGAATGTTATTTCTGCATTGCAAGCTAATGCAGGACAAAAGATTGCGGGTATCGTGAAGACACTCGAGACAAGAAACTAATATCAAGATTAAAAACAAAATTTAATAAAGATTACAACTATGGCAGATGTAAAAAAGTTAGCTGAAGAATTGGTAAATTTGACAGTTAAGGAGGTAAATGAATTGGCTACCATCCTGAAAGAGGAATATGGTATTGAACCCGCTGCTGCTGCTGTTGCAGTTGCTGCACCTGCTGCTGCTGAGGCTGCTGTTGCTGAGAAGACATCGTTTGATGTTATTCTGAAGAGCGCAGGACAGGCAAAGCTCCAGGTTATCAAGGTTGTTAAGGATCTCGCAGGTCTTTCACTCGGTGATGCAAAGGCATTGGTGGACGGTGCTCCCAAAGCAGTTAAAGAAGGTGTTTCTAAAGAAGAGGCTGAGAACGTTAAATCTCAACTCGAAGAGGCAGGTGCTGAAGTTGAGGTTAAGTAGTTCCGCTGCTTAGTACGTTTCAGACAACTCAGGTATAGGGCTTACGGCAAGCGTAAGCTCTATGCCTTTTCTGGTCTAAAGATTAGAAGTGCCATTCGGAGCTGTATCTAACCTTTGGAATTTGGAATGCTCTCGTTGTGTAATTTAGTTACACAGAGGGCATTAGCGGGATATAAACGCTTGTCTTTTTTTGGCGCGACCCACGAGTACTTACACTTCAACTTAATTTTGGAACTTACCGATGTCCACAACAAAAACACAACAAAGAGTTAGCTTTTCGACAATCAAGAACCGGGTACCTTATCCCGATCTGTTGGAGATTCAGCTTAAGTCATTCCAAGATTTTTTCCAAATGGATACCACAGCCGAGAATCGTAAGAACGAGGGGCTGTATCGCGTATTTCAGGAAAATTTCCCTATCACCGACACCCGGAACAATTTTGTTCTGGAGTTTATAGACTACTATGTTGATCCGCCGCGCTACTCTATTGAGGAGTGTTTGGAGAGAGGTCTGACGTATAGTGTCCCATTAAAAGCAAAACTAAAACTCTACTGCACGGACGACGAACACGAAGATTTCGGTGTTGTCGTTCAAGATGTCTATTTTGGCACCATACCCTACATGACCGAGCGTGGTACGTTCGTTGTCAATGGCGCAGAACGAGTAATAGTATCTCAGTTACACCGCTCTCCGGGTGTATTCTTCGGTCAGAGCATGCACACCAACGGTACAAAACTTTACTCAGCACGTATCATACCCTTCAAGGGGTCGTGGATTGAGTTCGCTACCGACATCAACAATGTGATGTATGCCTATATCGACCGCAAGAAGAAGTTGCCCGTCACGACTCTTTTGCGTGCCATCGGTTTCGAGGCTGATCAGCAGATTCTCGAAATTTTCGACCTTGCCGACGAGGTGAAGGTCAACAAAACCAACTTGAAGAAGGCCGTAGGGCGTAAGTTGGCAGCACGTGTACTCTCGACTTGGGTCGAAGACTTCGTAGACGAGGATACGGGAGAGGTAGTCTCTATTGAGCGTAACAACGTGATCGTTGACCGTGAGACGGTGCTCGTAGAGGAGCATATAGATCAAATTGTCGAGAGTGGCGCCAAAACGATTCTTCTGCACAAGGAGAGCCTTTCGGGCGTTGACTTCTCGATCATCTACAATACATTACAGAAAGACCCCTGCAACTCGGAGAAGGAGGCTGTGGTATACATCTACCGCCAGCTTCGTGCCTCGGAGCCGCCCGATGAGGCCACAGCGCGCGACGTGATCGACAAACTGTTCTTCTCGGACAAGCGTTACGACTTGGGGGATGTGGGACGTTACCGCATTAATAAAAAATTGGGCTTGGGTACTGATCCCGCGATCCGCACGTTGACGCGGGAAGATATTATTGCGATCATCAAATACCTGATCCAACTTATCAATTCGAAAGCCGACGTGGATGATATTGACCACCTCTCGAACCGTCGTGTCCGCACGGTGGGCGAGCAGCTTTCAAACCAGTTCTCGGTGGGCTTTGTGCGTATGGCACGAACCATTCGTGAGCGCATGAATGTGCGTGATAACGAGGTGTTTACTCCTGTGGATCTGATCAATGCCAAGACCTTGTCGAGTGTGATTAACTCGTTCTTCGGCACCAGTCAGTTGTCGCAGTTTATGGATCAGATCAATCCGCTTGCGGAGGTTACACACAAACGCCGTCTGTCGGCACTCGGACCGGGTGGTCTGTCACGTGACCGTGCCGGTTTTGAGGTGCGAGACGTTCACTATACCCACTACGGCCGTCTGTGCCCTATTGAGTCTCCTGAGGGCCCGAACATCGGTCTGATTTCGTCGCTTTGTGTCTTCGCCAAGATTTCGCCCATGGGATTCATCGAGACTCCTTATCGCTCCGTTACGGAGGGCAAGATTGATCTGGATAATTCGCATATCAAATACTACTCGGCAGAAGAGGAGGAGGGCAAGATCGTTGCTCAAGCTAATATTCCTATTGATGACAAGGGTAATTTCGTGGAGACGGATCGTATCAAAGCCCGTCAGGGTGCCGATTTCCCCGTTGTCACGGCAACAGAGGTGAATCTGATGGACGTTGCTCCGAACCAGATTGCCTCCATTGCGGCCAGTCTGATTCCGTTCTTGGAGCATGACGATGCCAACCGTGCGTTGATGGGATCGAACATGATGCGTCAGGCCGTACCTTTGATCACCAGTGAGGCACCCATTGTGGGTACCGGTATCGAGAAAGACATGATCTCGGATAGCCGCATCCAAATCGTTGCCGAAGGTGATGGAGAGGTGATCTTTGCCGATGCTGCACAGATTCAAGTGAAATACATACAGACGGAAGACGAGAAACTCTGCTCTTTTGAGCCGGAGATTACTACCTATGTGCTGCCTCGTTACCGCCGTACCAACCAAAATACTTCGGTCACCTTGAAGCCTGCCGTTTTGACGGGTGTAAAGGTAAAGAAGGGACAGATCCTCACGGAGGGCTACTCAACTCAGGCCGGTGAATTGGCGTTGGGGCGTAACCTGAAGGTGGCGTTCATGCCTTGGAAGGGGTACAACTTCGAGGATGCTATTGTAATCTCGGAGCGTATCCAGCGTGAGGATATCTTCACCTCGATCCACGTCGACGAATACATCATGGAGGTGCGCGACACCAAACGCGGTGTCGAGGAGTTGACCTCCGATATTCCCAATGTGAGCGAGGATGCTACCAAGGATCTGGATGCGAACGGCGTGATCCGTATCGGCGCCAATGTCCATCCGGGCGATATTCTCATCGGTAAGATCACCCCGAAGGGCGAGAGCGATCCTTCTCCTGAGGAGAAGTTACTGCGCGCCATTTTCGGCGATAAAGCCGGTGATGTGAAAGACGCTTCGCTCAAGGCACAACCTTCGCTTCATGGCGTGGTGATCAACACCAAACTTTACAGCCGTGCCAACAAGGAGGGTAAAAAGAGTAAGAGTGCCGAGAAACTCCTGTTGGAGCAGTTGGATGAGAAGTTTGCCTTGCAGATCTCTGATTTGACCAAGTTGCTGATCTCTAAACTGTGGACGGTGCTCCAAGGCAAGACGGCTACCTGTGTGACCGATTACTTCGGTGTAGAGCTCTATCCCGCCGGAACGAAGTTCACGCAGAAGATCCTTGAGGAGATCTCGAAGCGGGCTATTGACGAGAAGAGCGGCATGGTTATGGGCTATCTCAACTTGGGAACTTGCAAATGGACGGGTGATGCCCATCTGGATGCGCTGATCGAGTCGACCATCAACAACTATACGATCGAGTGGAAGAAGGCGGATGCCGCCATCAAACGCGAGAAATACAACATCACCAATGGTGACGAACTCCCGCAGACGGGTGTGATCCAGATGGCCAAAGTCTACATCGCCAAGAAACGTAAGTTGAAAGTGGGTGATAAGATGGCAGGTCGTCACGGTAACAAGGGTATCGTAGCGCGCATTGTGCGTGACGAGGATATGCCGTTTCTGGACGACGGAACGATTGTCGACATCTGCTTGAACCCGCTGGGTGTGCCTTCCCGAATGAACCTTGGTCAGATCTATGAGACCGTGTTGGGTTGGGCAGGTCGCGAGTTGGGTTTGAAGTTTGCCACTCCTATTTTCGATGGTGCCTCCCTTGACCAGATCAACGAATATACCGCCAAGGCCGGCATTACACACAGCGGCCGTACCTATCTTTACGACGGAGGTACCGGCGAGCGGTTCGACCAGCCGGCAACGGTGGGTGTGATCTACATGCTCAAATTGGGTCACATGATCGACGATAAGATGCACGCGCGTTCTATCGGTCCTTACTCCTTGATTACCCAGCAGCCGTTGGGTGGTAAAGCACAGTTTGGCGGTCAGCGTTTTGGTGAGATGGAGGTTTGGGCATTGGAGGGATTCGGTGCGGCTAACATCTTACAGGAGGTTCTTACCATCAAGTCGGATGACGTGATGGGACGTGCTAAAGCTTACGAGGCGATCGTCAAAGGTGATAATATGCCGAAGCCGGGTATTCCAGAGGCAATGAATGTGTTGCTACACGAACTTCGCGGTTTGGCATTGTCGGTGAAGTTGGAGTAAGTAAGGTCTAATAGAAGATAAGAAAAACGAAAATAGTATGTCATTTAATAAAGACAATAAAACGAACAATACCTACGATCACATATCGATTGGACTGGCTTCTCCTGAGGAGATTCTGGCACAGTCGAGTGGCGAGGTGTTGAAGCCGGAGACCATTAACTATCGTACCTACAAGCCTGAGCGTGACGGCCTTTTCTGCGAGCGCATTTTCGGTCCGGTTAAGGACTATGAGTGCCATTGCGGAAAGTACAAGCGTATTCGCTACAAAGGTATCGTCTGTGACCGATGCGGTGTGGAGGTGACGGAGAAGAAAGTACGTCGTGAGCGCATGGGGCACATCTCTTTGGTGGTGCCGGTTGTTCACATCTGGTACTTCCGTTCGTTGCCCTCGAAGATCGGTTACCTGCTGGGTATTCCCACCAAGAAACTGGAGGCTATCATCTACTATGAACGCTATGTGGTGATCAATGCCGGTGCTGCTATTGAGCAGGGTATCGAGCGTCTGGCCACACTTTCGGAGAAAGAGTATCTGGATGCACTGGCAGCCCTTCCTAAGGGCAATCAGGCACTGGACGATACCGACCCCAATAAGTTCATTGCACAAATGGGTGCCGAGGCGGTCTATACGCTGTTGCAGCAGGTGGATCTGGACACCATGTCCTATTCGTTGCGTCACAAAGCATCGACCGAGACCTCGCAGCAACGTAAGAGTGAAGCTCTCAAGTGCTTGAATGTCATCGAGTCGTTCCGCGCATCGAATGGTCGTAACAAACCGGAGTGGATGGTGATGAACGTGGTTCCCGTCATTCCCCCTGAGTTGCGTCCGTTGGTTCCGTTGGATGGAGGTCGTTTTGCCACTTCGGATCTCAATGACCTGTATCGTCGTGTTATTATCCGTAACAACCGCCTCAAGCGTCTGATCGAGATCAAAGCACCGGAGGTGATTCTTCGTAACGAGAAGCGCATGTTGCAGGAGGCTGTGGATTCACTGTTCGACAACTCGCGCAAGAGCAATGCCGTGAAGAACGAGAGCAACCGACCATTGAAGTCGCTGTCCGATTCACTCAAGGGCAAGCAGGGTCGTTTCCGTCAGAACTTGCTGGGTAAACGTGTCGATTATTCGGCTCGTTCGGTCATCGTCGTGGGTCCGGAGTTGAAGATGCACGAGATGGGTATCCCCAAGGACATGGCGGCCGAGTTGTACAAGCCCTTTGTCATCCGCAAACTCATTGAGCGCGGTATCGTGAAGACCGTGAAATCGGCAAAGAAAATTATAGACCGGAAAGATCCCGTTATTTGGGGTATTCTGGAGAATGTGATCAAGGGACACCCTGTGTTGATGAACCGTGCCCCGACGTTGCACCGTCTGGGTATTCAGGCGTTCCAACCCAAATTGATTGAGGGCAAGGCTATGCAGCTGCACCCGTTGGCATGTACGGCATTCAATGCCGACTTCGACGGTGACCAGATGGCCGTGCATTTACCGCTGGGTAATGCCGCTATTCTGGAGGCTCAGTTGCTGATGTTGGGCTCGCACAACGTCCTCAATCCGGCCAATGGTGCACCTATCACCGTACCTTCGCAGGACATGGTGTTGGGTCTGTACTACATCACCAAACCCCGTAAGGGTGTCAAGGGCGAAGGACTGGTGTTCTACGGCCCGGAGGAGGCTATCATTGCTTACAACGAGAAGAAAGCCGATTTGCACGCTACGGTAAAATGTCTGGTGGACGACATCGACGAGAAGGGTAATCACGTGCGTGTGCTCAAGGAGACCACCATTGGCCGCATCCTGTTCAATCAGGTGGTGCCGGTGGAAGTGGGTTACATCAATGAGGTGTTGACCAAACGCTCTCTGCGTGACATTATCGCCGTGGTGATGAAGAAGGCCGGAGCCGATAAGGTGGCAGTCTTCCTCGACGACATCAAGAACATGGGTTACAAGATGGCCTTCCAGGGCGGCTTGTCGTTCAACTTGGATGCGGTGATTATTCCCGATGCAAAACAAACACTGGTAGAAGAGGGTTACACGCGTTCGGACGAGGTGATTGAGTCCTATAATATGGGTCTGATCACCAACAACGAGCGTTATAACCAGATTATTGATATTTGGACAAACATCAACACCAAACTCACCAAGGTCGTTATCGACACATTGATTAAGGATCAGGACGGATTCAACCCCGTTTACATGATGCTTGATTCGGGTGCCCGTGGTTCGAAGGAGCAGATTCGTCAGTTGAGCGGTATGCGCGGTCTGATGGCGAAGCCGCAGAAGTCAGGTGTCGAGGGTGGTCAGCAGGTTATTGAGAACCCTATTTTGTCGAACTTCAAGGAGGGCCTTTCGGTGTTGGAGTACTTCATTTCCACCCACGGTGCGCGTAAAGGTTTGGCCGATACGGCATTGAAGACAGCCGATGCAGGTTATCTGACGCGTCGTCTGGTGGATGTGGCGCAGGATGTGATCATCAATGAGAGTGATTGCGGCACGTTACGCGGTCTGATGGCTACGGCTATCAAACGCAACGATGATGTGGTGCAAACACTCTACGACCGTATTCTGGGTCGCACATCGCTGACGGAGGTTATTCATCCGTTGACGGGTGAGATTATCTGTCAGGCCGGTGAGGAGATCACAGAGGATATTGCTGCCGCTATCGAGAAATCCCCGATTGAGGCCGTTGAGATCCGCTCGGTGTTGACTTGCGAAGCCCGTCGCGGTGTATGTGCCAAGTGTTATGGCCGTAACCTTGCCACAGCACGCGTAGTGCAGAAGGGTGAGGTTGTGGGCGTTATTGCTGCACAGTCCATCGGTGAGCCGGGTACGCAGCTTACACTTCGTACCTTCCACGTCGGTGGTGTGGCCGGAGGCAGCGCCGTCGAGAGCAACGTGATAGCAAAATATGAAGGTCGATTGGAGATTGACGAGTACCGTACGGTGAAGAGCAAGAATGTGCAGGGTGATGCAATCAATATCGTTATCTCGCGTCAGTCAGAATTCCGTATTGTGGATCCGAAGACCGAAATCGTACTCTATACCCACAACTTACCTTATGGTGCGACGTTGCGTTTGGCGGCAGACACGATGGTGAAGAAGGGGGATCTGATCTGTGAGTGGGATCCGTATAATGCGGTTATCATCTCGGAGCATGAGGGTAAGGTCGTTTACGACAGCGTGATAGAGGGTATTACCTATCGTGATGAGCGTGATGAGCAAACCGGACTTTCGGAGAAAGTGATCATTGAGTCGAAAGACAAGACCAAAAACCCGGTCATCAAAGTCACCGACAAGGATGGTGAAGAGGTTAAGCAATATAACTTACCGGTGTCGGCGCACGTTGTTGTCAAGGATAACGCGAAGATCAAGGCAGGTGACATCCTCATCAAGATTCCGCGCGCCACAGGCAAGTCGGGCGGTGATATTACGGGAGGTCTTCCGCGTGTCACGGAGTTGTTCGAGGCTCGTAATCCGTCGAATCCGGCCATTGTTTCGGAGATCGACGGCGAGGTGACCTTTGGCAAAATCAAGCGCGGTAACCGCGAAATTATCATCACCTCCAAGCAGGGTGATATCAAGCACTATATGGTGCCGCTGTCCCGTCAGATTATCGTTCAGGAGAATGATTATGTGAAAGCCGGAAGTCCGTTATCGGACGGTGCCATCACGCCGAGTGATATTTTGAATATCCTTGGACCTACAAAAGTACAGGAATATATCGTGAACGAGGTTCAAGAGGTGTACCGTATGCAGGGCGTGAAGATCAACGACAAGCACTTCGAGGTGATCGTTCGTCAGATGATGAGCAAGGTGAAAATCGAAGATCCGGGAGACACTCGTTTCTTCGAGGATCAGGTGGTTGATAAGTGGGAGTTCTTAGATGTGAATGATGAGTTGTTCGACAAAGTCGTGGTGACCGAAGCCGGAGATTCGACAACGGTTCAGCCGGGTCAGATCATCTCGGTGCGTAAACTGCGTGACGAAAATTCGAGCCTCAAACGTCGTGATCTGAGTCCTGTGGTGGTGCGAGACATTGTCCCTGCAACCTCTAATCAGGTGCTTCAAGGCATCACACGTGCAGCACTTCAGACTTCGAGCTTCATCTCGGCAGCCTCTTTCCAAGAGACGACCAAGGTGCTCAACGAGGCTGCTATTCAAGGCAAAATTGACCCGTTGGAGAATCTGAAAGAGAATGTCATTTGCGGACATTTGATACCGGGCGGTACAGGTTTGCGTGACTATGACAACTTAGTCGTTGGATCGAAGGCTGAGCTGGAGGTTTTGCAGCAGGCTCACTAAGAAACTGTTTTAAATTTATTAATATCGTTCTTTTCGGTTCTTTTTGCCCCGGTTTTTCGCTCTATAAATCCTCATTTAGCTCGCTAAAATCGGATTTACAGGACAAAAACAGGAACAAAAATAGCTCTAAAATAACTTCGGTAACAAATTCAAACAGCTTCTAAGAGATACCATTATAACACAGAAAAGGCCACTTTACGTGGCCTTTTCTGTGTTTGTAGCAACAGGTATTTATCGTTTTTTGTACTGCTTTGCCAGACCGCCCTGCGAGGTTTCGCGGTAAAGACTGGGTATGTGATGTCCTGTTTCATTCATCACGGCCACCACCTTGTCGTAGCTCACCATGTGCTGGCCGTCAGAGAGCGTGGCGTAGATGTTGGCATCGAGGGCGCGGGCGGCCGCCACAGCGTTGCGTTCGATGCAGGGGATCTGTACCAAGCCGCACACGGGGTCGCAGGTGAGTCCTAAATGATGTTCCAGTGCCATCTCCGCGGCATATTCAATTTGTGAGGGGGTGCCTCCAAAGAGTTGACAGGCCGCAGCGGCCGCCATGGCGCAGGCCACGCCGACCTCTCCCTGACAGCCAACCTCTGCACCCGAAATGGAGGAATTGGTCTTTGCGATGTTGCCGAATAGTCCTGCCGTCGCCAGTGCGCGGAGGATGCGGATACGCAGAAAATCCCGTGAAGTCACCAAGTGATAAAGTACGGCCGGCACCACGCCGCTCGATCCGCAGGTGGGGGCTGTGACAACGGTGCCACCGGCGGCATTCTCTTCGGAGGTGGCCAGCGCGTAGGCATAGACTTTGGCGCGGGAACTGACCGAGTCGGTGTAACTCTTTGCTTTCACGAGGTAGGTGCTGGCTTTGCGGGCTACTTTCAAGCCCCCGGGCAGCACGCCGTCGTTGTTGAGACCCCGTTGCACGGTGGCGCACATCACCGTCCAAATTTCGTCTAAATAGGCCCAGATTTCGGGACCTTCACATTCGTCGACATACTCCCAATAGGTCTTACCTTCCTTGGAGCACCACGCCATGATCTCGGTGATGTTGCTCATGGGGTAGATGCTTGCAGAGGCATTGAGCCGTGAGGTCTCGTTCGCCAGTGTGCCGCCGCCAATGCTGTAGATGGTCCATTCGTCGATGACCTTGCCTGCACAGAGACCTTCGAACAACATCCCATTGGGGTGAAATGGAAGGATGATTTCCGGTTTCCAGCAGATCTCTGTCGGGGCGATGGGGCGAAGTACCGACTCGATCGCCACGTCGGTGAGGTGTCCTTTGCCTGTGGCGGCCAACGATCCGTAGAGCGTCACGCGGTAAGCATCTGCATTGCCGCATCTGGCTGCGAAGATTTCCGCCGCTTTTTTGGGTCCCATGGTGTGGCTACTGGATGGGCCGCTTCCTATTTTGTATAATTCTTTGAGTGATTCCATGATTTCGTTGTTTTGTTGCGACAAAGATAGACAATTTTCAACAGTTTCTAATCCTCCAACAACCCGGACGGTGTTCTTAGAAGCTGTTTTTTACCGACCTCAATTTCAACTCGGCTGAAAATCACCCGGCACGAAAGAGGTCGAAAATTGTTTTGGATCGGTTGTATTGCATATCCGATAATTAGTTGTATCTTTGTCCCGTAATAAAATCTCGTGTTGGCATATCGCCACGGCTTCTCCCCCGTTTTCTTATTACGGATTATTAATTAAAATGCTACCTATCAGGTGGCTACCTATCTTATGACATTTAAAGAATTGAATATTTCAGAGCCGATTTTAAAGGCTTTGACCGATAAAAATTATACCATACCCACTCCAATTCAGGGCGATGCGATTCCGATTGCGATGAGCGGCCGTGATTTGTTGGGTACAGCACAAACGGGTACGGGCAAAACAGCCGCATTTGCAATCCCGATCATTCAGCAGATCTGCGAGCATCGTGCTACGGATAAAAAGGGTGGAATCAAAGCCTTGATTATTACCCCAACACGCGAACTTGCCATCCAAATTGATGAATCTTTCGAAGACTACGGCAAATATACACCCCTGCGTCACTGCGTGATCTTTGGCGGTGTAGGACAGGGCAATCAAACGGATCAACTCAAACGAGGCGTTGATATTTTAGTTGCTACGCCGGGTCGTCTGTTGGATTTGATAAACCAGCGATTCATCCGTCTGGACAACATTCGCCACTTCGTGCTCGATGAGGCGGATCGCATGCTCGATATGGGGTTCATCCACGACATCAAGCGGCTTTTGCCATTGCTACCCAAAGAGCGGCAGACCTTGTTTTTCTCGGCAACCATGCCGACGGCTATCGAGAATCTGTCGAAAACAATTCTCCATAATCCTGCAAAAGTGGCTGTTACACCTGTATCGTCAATAGTTGACACCATTGCGCAACGCATCTATTTTGTGGAGAAACCGGAGAAGAAAGACCTGCTGATTTCGCTACTGAAGAAGGGGAATGAAAAGTCGGTGCTGGTTTTTTCGCGTACAAAACACGGTGCGGACAAAATCTCACGCATACTTTGCAAGGCGGGTATCGATTGTGATGCCATCCATGGGGATAAATCACAGGGGGCAAGACAACGTGCGCTGTCGAATTTCAAATCCGGAAAAACGCGCGTGATTATTGCTACTGATATTGCAGCGCGGGGTATCGACATCCAAAATTTGGAGCTGGTCATCAATTATGACCTGCCCGATGTGGCGGAAACGTATGTACACCGTATCGGCCGCACGGGGCGTGCCGGACAATCGGGTTTGGCCCTTTCGTTTTGCACCCGTGAGGAGCAGGCGATGGTGGCGGACATCCAGAAGTTGACAGGCAAGAAGCTGCAGGCTGTAAAGATCCCGGCATAACGAGGAGAAATAAAACACATAAAATTATAACCGAATGGCAAGACCTATTTCATTTAACAAGAGAGAATTAGAAAAGAAAAAAATCAGTAAACGCTTGGAAAAGCAACAGAAAAAAGAGGAGCGTAAGAGTGCCGGCGGAGACGGATCATTTGAAAATATGATTGCTTATGTCGATGAAAACGGAGCGATTACGACCACCCCTCCCGATCTGACCAAGAAAAAAGAGGTAGTGGATATTGACAGCATCGAAGTTTCTACACCCAAACGAGGTGAAATGGAGGCGGAAGCACCCTCACAGGGGCGCATCGACCACTTCAACGCGTCGAAAGGATACGGATTTATCAAAGCCCTGCAAAGTGGCGAAACCTATTTCTTCCACGTCAGCAGTTTGTCGGAAGAGGTGATCGAGGGTAATCTGGTGACGTATGAGTTGGAGCGCGGACCTCGCGGTATGAATGCAGTTAATGTGAAACTTGTAAAATAGTTTTTTAGGCTATTTTTCGAGCGGCGGAATCCGAGCGACTTCGCAAAGACGCGGACGAACTCAAACAAGGCAAATAACCTTATAATTTCCTGTCAATTTTCCCGAATGATGGAGAGAAACTAACTTCTCTCCATTTTCGCTTTTATATAGCGTAAATTTTCATATCTTTGTAGTATGACAGACGTAAAAAGCAAAACTAATCAATTATGAATAGGATAAAAGAAATCCTCGAAGAGAAAGGAATTAAGCAAACGTGGCTCGCAGAGAAGATT